>NZ_JBKOOL010000143.1:0-14946 GCF_046764065.1 Nocardia sp. NPDC002869 | reverse complement strand
GTGGTAGCGGCCCTCGCCGTATTCGGAGGTTCTCCGGGGTGCTGGCCCCGGCCGACCGCGGAGCAGGAGTGGCAGGTTCCGAAGATCTCCAGCGTATGACTGACCTCGGTGAACCCGTGGCTGGAGGCGGTGCTGGCCGCCCATGCCTCCACGGTCGGTCCGGCGACCTCGACCGTGCGACCGCAGTGGCGGCACACCAGGTGGTGGTGATGGCCGGTCGAGCACTGCCGGTAGACGGATTCGCCGTTGTCGGTGCGCAGGACATCGACCATTCCGGCGTCGGCCAGTGATTGCAGAGTGCGGTAGACGGTGGTCAGTCCGATCCCCTCGCCGCGCCGGCGTAGCTCGTCGTGTAGCTCCTGAGCCGACCGGAACCTGTCGATGTCCTCCAGTAGCGAGGCGATCGCATTGCGTTGCCGCGTGGTGCGAATACCGACTGCTCTCTGTGTGGCGGTCCCTTTGCCGGTGACCAGGTTCTCGGACACGAATTACCCTTCTTCTTCGGCGTGCGCTACTGCGTCGACCACGATATGCGCCAGATGGTCGTCGACGAGTTCGTAGAGGACCTCCCGGCCCGATCGCTCACCATGTACCACCCCGGCCGATTTGAGAATCCGTAGATGCTGGCTGACCAGCGGTTGTGTAACGCCGAGGGCATCCACCAGCTCGTGCACACAGCGCGGCGACTCCCGCAGTTGTAGCACGATGGCGATGCGAACGGGTGCCGCGAGTGCGCGCAGTAGTTCTCCGGCGTTCTCCAGCACGGTCCGGGTGGGTATGGGGACCGGCGCGGGGGAGCGGTAGGGATTGTGCTGCCCGGCGGCGGCAGTGTCGGTTGTCATCGTCCACTCCTTATTGGAAACCGGTCCCATTTTGATATGCATGGGTATGCATGTCAAATATCCATGCCGATACGCACGCGAATCGTGCCCGCGCGGACCCGGCGGCGGTGCTCCGGGCGCGCGCGGGCTGCGGATGGGCCGGGCTCGCGGGCACCTACTAGGCTGTACCCGATCAGCCGTGCACGGCAGTGCAGCTACCGTGGGCAACTGCGATCACGTAGCCCGATCCGGGCAGCGTAACTACTGGCGATTCGTAGTGGATGGAGAATTCTCGCGTGGCACCCAAGTCGAAGGTGGACACCGTTGCCAACCTCGCCAAGCGCCGGGGCCTGGTGTACCCGTGCGGTGAGATCTACGGCGGTACCAAATCGGCGTGGGACTACGGTCCGCTGGGCGTCGAGCTCAAGGAGAACATCAAGAAGCAGTGGTGGCGGTCCATGGTCACCAGCCGCGAGGATGTGGTCGGTCTCGACTCGTCGGTGATCCTGCCGCGCCAGGTCTGGGTGGCCTCCGGCCATGTCGAGACCTTCTCCGATCCGCTCGTCGAATCCCTGCACACCCACAAGCGCTACCGGGCCGACCATCTGCTCGAAGCCTACGAAGCCAAACACGGCCACCCGCCGGTCAACGGACTCGCCGATATCAACGACCCGGAAACCGGCCAGCCCGGCAGCTGGACCGAGCCGAAGAACTTCTCCGGTCTGCTGAAAACGTACCTCGGCCCGGTGGACGACGAAGAGGGCCTGCACTACCTGCGCCCCGAGACCGCCCAGGGCATCTTCGTGAACTTCGCGAACGTGATGACCACCGCGCGCAAGAAGCCGCCGTTCGGTATCGCCCAGATCGGCAAGAGCTTCCGCAACGAGATCACCCCGGGCAACTTCATCTTCCGCACCCGCGAGTTCGAGCAGATGGAGATGGAGTTCTTCGTCAAGCCGGGCGAAGACGCCGAATGGCACAAGTACTGGATCGACACCCGCTTCTCCTGGTACACCGGCCTGGGTATCGACCCGGAGAACCTGCGCCTGTACGAGCACCCGAAAGAGAAGCTCTCGCACTACTCGGCCGGTACCACCGATATCGAGTACCGCTTCGGTTTCCAGGGCGGTGAATGGGGCGAACTGGAAGGTGTCGCCAACCGCACCGATTACGACCTGTCCACGCACGCCAAGCATTCCGGCGCGGAACTGAGCTACTACGACCAGACCACCGAGGAACGCTACGTCCCGTACGTGATCGAGCCGGCCGCCGGCCTCACCCGGTCGCTGATGGCATTCCTCGTCGACGCCTACGCCGAGGATCAGGCCCCGAACGCGAAGGGCGGTGTGGATACCCGCACGGTACTGCGCCTGGACCGTCGCCTTTCGCCGGTCAAGGCCGCAGTGCTGCCGCTGTCGCGCAACGCCGACCTCACCCCCAAGGCCAAGGACCTCGCCGCCCGGCTGCGCCAGCACTGGAACGTGGAGTTCGACGACGCCGGCGCCATCGGCCGCCGCTACCGCCGCCAGGACGAGATCGGCACTCCGTTCTGCATCACCGTCGATTTCGACACCCTCGACGACCAGGCCGTCACGGTGCGCGAACGCGACACCATGACCCAGGAGCGGATCGCCCTGGATCAGGTCGAAGGCTATTTGGCGCAACGACTCATCGGCTGCTGACCTGCGTTCCTTCCGCTCCTCGTTGTTTCCGCCGCCGCCCCGACCGGGGTTGTGCGTGAGCAGGAGCGGAAGGAGCGGGCCATACCCGACGACGACGCCGTCCGGCGGAACTCGACGCCATCGCCGACAGCCTGGCCGATCCGATGTCCACCGTCCCCGGTCTGGAAGACGACCGGCGCGAGCCACTGGCCGCTGTCGGCCTCGAAGACCGCGCGAGCAGCCGAGAGTCGGCCGGAAACCTACCCCGGTCCTCGCTAGCATCGGGGTGTGATCACCATCGATACCACCTACACCGGCCATGTCTCACCGGGTTCCGCGCCGCAGCGCCGCGAGGTCCCGGGTGCCCGGGTGACCAAGATGTCGGTCGGCCCGATGGACAACAACACCTACCTCGTCCAGTGCGCCGCCACTGGCGCCGCCCTGCTCATCGACGCGGCCAACGAGGCCGATCGGATCCTCGAGCTGGTCGAGCAGGAGACCACCGACGGGGTCGGCCTGATCGTCACCACCCACCAGCACGGCGACCACTGGCAGGCCCTCGAAGCCGTCGCCGCCGCCACAGGCGCTCCGACGGCGGCCCATTCCCTGGACGCCGACCCGCTTCCGGTACCGCCGCAGCGCATCCTGGCCGAAGGGGATTCCGTCACCGTCGGCGACCTTTCCCTCGAAGTGATCCATCTGGTCGGGCATACGCCGGGGTCGGTAACTCTCGCGCTCACCGACGGGTCCGGCCGGACCCACCTGTTCACCGGTGACTGCCTCTTTCCGGGGGGTCCTGGGCGGACAACAAATCCGGAGGACTTCAATTCGCTGTTCACCGGGTTGAACAGCAAGGTTTTCGACCGGTTCGGCGACGACACCGCTGTGTACCCCGGGCACGGAGATGACACCACACTCGGCGCCGAACGGCCACATCTGGCGGAGTGGCAGAGCCGGGGATGGTGAGCGGAGAACGGATTCCGGCGGGCCGGCCAACTCGGCTCGCCCGTTCACGGTGTCGTCTGTCGCCGCAGGTCGATACGGTCGCATTATGAGTGGCGGTGAGACTCCGGAATGGGCTGAAGGGCTGGCCCGAAAGCACCTGGCGCCGCTGCCCCGACGGTTGGCCCATGTGGAAGGGGTGGCCCGACAGGCTGCTCGCGCTGAAGAAGTGGTGGACGATCCAGCACTGCTGGTCGCCGCGGCGTGGCTGCACGATATCGGCTATGCGCCGGATATCGAGCGACTCGGGTTCCACCCGGTCGACGGCGCCGAGTTTCTGCGTGACCACGGAGTCAGCGATCGTCTGTGCGCCCTGATCGCCAATCACTCTTGCGCGTGCGTTGAGGCCCGACGCCGCGGAGTACAGATCGAGTGGCCCGACGAGGAAACAGAGCTCCGGGATGCCCTGTGGTGGGCCGATATGACCACGACGCCGACCGGCGGCACTACCGCGGTCCGTGAGCGGATTGCCGAGGTCCAGGCCCGATACGGACCCGAGCATGTTGTCGCTCAGTCGGTGGCGGAGGCCGCGCCGTACCTGCTCGGAGCGTCCGATCGGACGGAAGCCAGGCTCGGAGCCGCATCGCTCAAGTGAAGTACGGGCTGTCGGAGTCCTCGAGCCCTTTCCGAATCCTGAGCAAGATGGACGGGTGGATGTCCCGCTCGGACAACTCCGCCGGCCGGACCCATTCGACCTCCAAGGACTCCTCGCTTGTCTGCAGCTTGCCGCCGATCGGTTGTGCGCGGAAGCAGATGGAGAACTCTTGACGTACCTCGCCGTCGTCATAGGCGATGACATGCTCAGGGTTCGAAAAGACACCCACCAGCTCGGTCACATCGACCTCGATACCGGTCTCTTCGCGGACTTCTCGAACCACAGCTTGAGCCACCGTCTCGCCGGCCTCGAGACCGCCCCCGGGCACTGAGTACTTGCCGTTGTCGGAGCGTCGGATCAGTAAAATTCGGCCCTGGTCATCCTGAACGAGAGCGCTCACCGCCACCTTGATGCTGTTGGGTGCCGGTGCGGCCGGATCGTGGAAGTAGTCCGTTCTGCTCATGCTCGGTGCCTGAAATCGGCTTCGTAGCTCTCTGTCCAGACCTGCTCGAAGCTGGTGGTGTACGTCTCGAAGAGATCGGCCGCCGGGAGCTGCCGCAAATGAAGTGCCGGCGCGTAGGCTCCGGGCTGCCCGTAGACGTGCATGTTGACGATCATCTCGTCGTCGAATCTGAAGATCGAGTTGTAGAGCGTCGTCTTGTGGTATCGGATGTCGACCCCGTCAATTGCGGCGAGAGGTTCGATCAGCGCGAGCGCGTTCCGGCTCCGCGCGGGCACGGTCGCCGCCGCCAGCCGCTCTTCCGCGCTTCTCTTGGTCGCTTCGCCTTCGTCTGGATCACCGAAGAGCATTCGGACCTTCATGCCCTCACGCGTCTTCTGTTTGATCATCCGCGCGAACAACGGCTCTTCGGTGAGGAACAGCCCGGCGAGGACCAGGACGTCGATCTGCTCGGTCGCTTGCGACAGCAGACGCGTCCACAGGTCATGCGGGATCGCGCTCCGATGAGGATAGACGTTGATCACTTCTGACTGCGCTACCTCGGTGCGGCGTTCCGGCGCGAGCGCGTCGGGCCAGAGGTAGTTCTCGGTCTCGCGCACCATCGCGGCCAGCTTGTGCCGATGACGAGGGTACGGCGTTCGGCCCTTGGTGATCCATCGCTCGACTGTCTTCTCTTCGACTCCAACCTCAGCCGCGACGTCGGAGATATCCAGGCCATTGCGCAGAAGCGCCTCTCGCAACCGATCGTTCGGCATCTCAACTCCCAAGGGACGACTAGGGACGACTTAAGTGTATGCGAGACGTCCTCAGTCGTCCAGCTATGCGGTCATTGCGACGCCCGATTTCCCGAAAAGTAGCGGATTGCAAGGCATTTCCTACATTTCGAAGGAGAGCAACCGTGTCGCACAAGCACTTCGGTCAGGCCGGCGGGACCGACGCCCGCCGACTGATCAGCCTCAAGACGGCGGCCTCATTGGTCGACGTCGACGCGAAGACGATCCGCAACTGGATCCACGCCGGCCAGCTGCGCGGCTTCCGCGTCAACGGTCATCTGCTGCGGGTCAACCACGCCGAACTGCTGGCGCTGGTTCAGCCGGTGGCGGTGCCCTTCGCCGGGGAGGCGGAATGACCAGCCAGAAGAAAGCCGCCAGCCCGAGCCGGATCGATACCGATCGTCTGGCGGAGTACGTCGCAAAGGTAGTGGAGCAGGCGCCGCCTATCTCGGCAGTAGCGCGGGCCCGGCTGTCCGCCGTTCTCGGTAGCGGGGATCGGAGGGCTGCCTGATGCGTGCGCGGACATTCGGCCTCGCAGTCGCGGCCATCTCGGTTGGATTCGTAGTGCTGACGGCGCCTGAGGTTGTCGGGTTCACGGTAATGCTGCTCGGCGCGGTCGCGTTCTGGCGGATGCGCCCTCGGAAGGGGGTGCGGCGGTGAGCACCGAGCATGAGCGTGAGCCGTTCAACGATCCGGCGGAGCTGCTGGATGAGTTGGATGCGATCGCCAGTGAGCAGGAGTTGCTGCGGTTGCGGGTGGTGACGCTGGCGGCGCGGTATCGGGAGTTGGAGCCGTTCTCGGACCGGTTTGACAAGCCAGGTCCGGAGCCGTGGCGAACGGAGGAGTTCGGTTCCGTCAATCTCGAGTTCGCGGGCAAGAACCTCGCCGGCGCTGCGAGGGATATGGAGAACGTACAGAAGTACGGTCTTCGTCCTGCTCGGAAGCTTGCCGAGAAGGTCCGGGAGTACCAGCAGCATGAGCAGGCCGACCGGGAGCGGGGGCGGTCGCGGTGATCGGCCAGCAGAGCGGTCGGGACCCGCACGGGTACGGGCCCACTCACTACGACCGGGTGCGCGGTAGCCACACCTTGCAGAGCATGGCGGGACCGGAGTTCACGGGTACGGGTGCGGTGTTCGCCCCGGTCCGGGCACTTCCGATCGGTGCGCAGCTGGTTGTTTGGGCGGTTTTGATCCTGGTCGGGATGTGTGGTTGCACGGCGGCGTGGATTGATCAGCAGTCGTATGAGCCGTCGCCGAATGTGTGCCGGGTCGATCAGGTCCCGTATGCGGAGCAGTTGGGTTGTGTTCGGCCGGCGCCGCAGGTGCAGTCCCCGGTGGGGAGGCCGTGATGTCGGCCGAGCAGCAGTACCGGGCCGAGGTCCCGGTCTACTCGTGGCGGTGCGCCCCGGATCATTTGCGGACCCGGCGCCAGCTGGCGGCCGATGGCCTGCGCCCGAATGGGCAGGACATCGCGGGTGTGGTGGAGCGTCCTCGTCTTCGTGGGGAGCCGTTGACGGCCTACCTCTATGACATTCGGCTCGCCGCGGCGAAGCGGAAGGCGTCCCCGGCCCAGCTCGAAGCCTTGCAGCGGGCGACCCGGGAACGGCAGATGCGGGCGGCGGAGCGGCGCGGTGTCGACCGGGCGGAGTTGGCGACGGAGTTCGACCCGGGTCCTGCCTGGTCGGCGGGAAATGCGTTCGCGGGCTTGTCGGCGAATGCGTTCGCGGCCGGCCTGGAGCGTAAGGGGCTGAGCCGGTGACCCGCCGCCGGCCGAAGGCCGATCCGGTCCGTGAGCAGTCCCAGGCTCACGGGCAGCGAATGGTCCCGGTCAGCGAGTTGCCGCACTTGGCCGAGGCCGCCGCCCGCCGCGGCGAGTCGGATCGCAAGGTGCTGGTCGATCTGCCGGCGCCGCAGCAGGTCCGGACGCCGGGCCGGTCGGTGGGGCAGTGGCTGGGATCTGGGCAGGCGTTGCCGCCGGTCCCGCCGCAGTACCTGACCGAGGCCGATATCGCCGCCGCCGAGCAGGCGAAACAGAAATCCCAGTCCAGCAGCGCGTTCGAGGGTCTGTCGGCCAACGCGTTTGCGGCTGGGCGTGAGCAGAAAGGAATGAGCCGATGACGACGAGTCACCGTTTGGGCCCGGTCGACATGACGGTGTTGACGATTCTGGCCGAGCAGTACGGTGCGCCGCTGGATCGGGTGGCCGCCATGTTGGGCGCGTCGATGAAGAACACCTACCGCAAGACCGCTAAATGGCGCGCCGCGCACATGGTGTCGAGCCTGCGAGTCCGCCCGGTTCCCGGCCCGTCGTGGGTGTTCCCGACCCGCGCGGCGGTCGAGGCGCTGTTGCCGTTCTACGCCAAATACTGGACCCCGAGCCCGAAGATGGCCGCGCACGTGACCGCGGTGCTCGATGTCCGTTTGGCTCTGGTCGGCATGGACCTGGAGCGTTGGACCTCCGAGCGGGAATTGCGGTCCCAACTGGGCCCAACCAAAGCCGGTGTGTCCCGCCCCCACGTCCACGATGGCCGGTTCCTCGATAGTGAGGGCCGGTGGTGGGCGGTCGAGGTCGAGATGACCGCGAAGAACCAGGCCGCCGCCCGGGTCGCGGTGGCAAAAGCGATCGCGGAAGCCGCCGCCGCCGATTGTGCCGGCGTGCTCTACATCTGCGCCGATCCAGTGATCGCCACCGAATCCGGTCGGCGTAGCGACGAGATCCGCAACGTGGTCCGTTCGGCGGTGTCACACGCCCTGTCAGGTGCCGTGGACGGGCCGAAAGTGCGGGTTGCCGGATTGTCGGAGGTGCTGCCGAAGAAAGACGAGACCGCTTCGGCCGTTGTCCGGCCAGGTCTGACTGTGATCGAGGGCGGAGCCTCTGATCGCCGCGGCCAGGCCGACACCGGAAAGGCGGTGTCGTGGTGAGCACCGAATATTTCGCTCAGGGCACTCCGGATCCGGAATGCACCGCGATCCTGACGCCTACCGATTGCGGCCCGCACGCCTCCGTTATGCCGACCGTGCCGGTCGATCCTGCGGGGCAGCCCCAGGCCCCGCAGGACGGCCCAATGCCGGAGGTCGGCCCGTCGATGCCGGGTATCGATCCGGATGGGGAGTGGTTCAACTGGCTGGATCTGCCGGATTGGACGTGGGACGGCGTCGTGGACGGCACGGTGGTGACCGCGACTGGTCTCGTGTTCGTCCTGGTCCTGACCCTGCTGCTGCTGGTTCCGGCCATTCAGTTGGCGTGGACGCCGGGGAAGGTCCGGAACTGGACGTTGGCGTCGCTGATGGCGCTGCCAGGTGGGGCGATCGTGTTCGCAGGAATGGATCCGGCCGCACCGATCGAGCAGTTCCACACCGGCGCGTCGGAATTGTTGACCGGAAACCCGGTCCACGGCCTGTTGCTGATGGCGGTGCTGTTGGTGCCGGCGTCGTGGATCGCCGCGACTGCCGCGGTGACGAACCGGCGGGTCAAGGCGGCCACGAACGGGTTCCGGAGCCCGGTTCGCACGGAGCGGGTGTTGTGGGCGCAGGCGCAGCGGGAGCAGCGGGCCGCGGCGCGGTTGGCGCGGTATCGCCTTCCGTTCACGACCGGTGGGATGGATCCGCATCCGGTGTTCGGTCGGTTGGCGGTCGAGGAGACTCAGGCGCCGCCGACGAGCCGGTTCAGGGCGCTGACCGCGCGGACGGAGACGCGGTTGATCGTGCCGTGGATCAACATGCGCGAACACATGGTCTCCGTTGCATCCTCGGGTAAGGGCAAGACGACGCTGATGCATCGGGCGATCCTGTCGTGGTTCGTGACCGCGTGGATGCGGCACCGGCAGTGGTGGCGCGTCGACCGTCCTGGTCGGCCGTTGGTGATGGTCCTGGACTGCAACGGTGGCCCGGAGTCGGTGAAGTCGGCGCGGCAGCTGGAGCGGTGGATGCTCAAGCTCGGTGTCCCGGCCGAGCGGATCGGGATCTTCCCGTTGAACTGCCAGCTCGATATGTGGCAGATGCCGCGTGATGATATGCGCTCGGTGCTCTCGGCGATGATCTCCGGCGGTTCGACACCGACCACCGACACCGAGAAGTACTTCCACGAGATCCGCGAGAACCTGATCCACCTGATCGTGGATGCCCCGATGGAAGTGGTGGATCGGGAGCCGGTGGGGGAGAACCCGCCCCGGTCGTGGATGGAGTTCCTGTCCCGCTTCGACGGCAAAACCCTCGCGAAACTGTGGGGTGGAACGTTCGACCCGGGCAAGAACGCTGCGGGCTGGGCTGGTGTGGTCGGTGCGGATCTGAAGATCTCGGCGTGCATGCAGGGCGAGCAGCCCGTGCTGACTTCGGCGCTGGCCGAGTTCTCCAACCTCTATCGGTCACTTGGGGATGCGTTCGACGGGGACAAGCAGCTCACCGACTATGACGCGTTGTATGTCGTGCTCGAAGGTGTGACCACCCCGGACCGGGCCCGTAGCCAGTTCGGTGCGTTGGGGTGCATGTTCGAGCAGCTGGCGAACAAGGACCACGGTCGCGAATCCCTCCTTGCGGTGGACGAGTTCTCCGCGGTGTCCGACGGTAAAACCCGCGCCGACAAGTGGGTGATGCGGCTGCGCAAGGCCAAGATCGGCACCTGGTGGTTCGCCCAGGACTGGAACGGTCTCGGCCACGACGACGAACAGCGCGAATCGCTGGTTGCCGCCGGATCCGGAGGTGCTGTCCTGGGTGGTCAGCAGCGCGGGGAGAAGCTCGCCGAAACCTTCGGGACGAAGAAGGGTTTCGACCTGTCCCGCAAGCTCGTCGGCGGCTCCGTCGCAGGTGATGAGGGCAATATCCAGGCCCACGACAAATTCCTGATCGATCCGAATCGACTGCGCCGCATGGACAAAGGCGACATCGTCCACGTCGCCAACGGCCGCGCTCGCTGGGGCCGCGTCTCCCCACTCGACGAGGCCACCTACAACGCCCTGCGCCCGCTGCCCGGCCTGGACCGATTCACCGAACCCACCCCTGAGCAGGTGGCGCCGGTGATCGACCTGACCAAGCGCCGCCCGGCCTGACACGAGAGGAGAAACCCGTCATGGCCATACCGAATTTCAACCCCGAAGACCACGGCGAAGAGATCACCGCCGCCTCCGCCGCCCGGCGGGCCCACGAGGCCGACGTACTCGCCGCGATGACCGCAGACCTGGAAGGCAGCACCGCCGCCAAACTCGCCGCCCACCTGGTCCCCGTCGTCCCCGACGGCGGCACCATCGGCCGCCAACTCACCCCACACGTCACCCAGGCCGCGAAAACCCGCGACTGGTTGCGTGTCTGGGCTCCCGCGATCGGCGCGACCGGTGTATTCGCCGCGGCGGTGGTGGTGCTGCCGGTGACCGGGCCGCTCGCGGTGTATGGCGTCGGGATCGTCGGGTTCGGGTGGTGGCATTCCGCCGGCCGTCCCGGCCCGGCCGAGTCGATTCGGATGCTCGCCTACACCGTCACCGACGCCTACGCCCGCATCCGGGCATGGGTGGCGCGGTTGACCGCCCGTCGCGCCGCCTACGAGGCCCGGCGTACCGGAGGAAAGGAGGACTGAACCACCTGAGTGCGATCAGAAATTACCCCGCGAATTCCCCGAGAAAAACCAGAGAAAAAGGAGCACCAAAATGTCTGAACGCCCTGTTGAGGACGAGATTATGGACGAGGCCCGCAAGTTCGGGCACTCGATGGCCCACCTGATGCGCCAGCACGCCCAGGCCCGCGGGTGGTGGGAGCAGCGCAAGGTGCGCCGCGAGATCTCGCTGGTGATGCGGCAGCAGCGCCGTGCCGAGCAGGCCGAACGCGCACATCACCTGTCCTACACCTCGCAGATGATCCACCGCTACCAGATCGCGGCCCAGGCCCGGACCGAACGATCCTTCGACCCGCGGGTCGGTGCCGAGCAGCAGCGCCGCGACGCCGAGGCCGATGCCCGCCATCTCGACGAGTTGCGGGAGCGGATCGTCGCCAACACTCGCCTGACCCAGGTGGAGCGCGGTATCGCGCTCGATTGCCTGGAAACAGCGCGGATGTGGCCCCACGGCAAGGTCAAAACCCCGGAACTGCTGGCACGGGCGCCAAAGGTCCGCGGCCTGGACGCACTGCGGTACCGGGCCCGGCTGGCTCGGGAGTCCGCCTGGATCGAGCAGCGCCGCCGTGAACGCGAAACGAGCCGGAAAGCGCCGCAGCCAACCAGCCAGCGGGCCGAGGCTGTCCAGCATGCTCGGCCGGCGACGCCCGCCCGGACCGGTTGGGAGCCCGATTGGATGCCGGTCCTGGTCGAGAACGGCCGTGTGTCCGAGCCTTCGGCTCGGCAGGATCCGGCTTTCGCGGAGATGGCTTCGCTCAAGCAGCGGCACCACCTCTCGATAGAGCACAACGCCGATCTGGCCGAGCGCAACTCTGCCTTGACTCGGCAGCTGACTGCGATGGCGGCCGAACGGGACCAGTACCGGCAGGAACGCGACGAAGCAGTCCAGAAGCTCGTTGGCCGCACTCCGGCTCAGGACCGTCTCGGGAGCCCGGAGCGGATCGCCGAGGAGCTGAAGAACCAGAACACGCAGGCCACCACTCACAACGCATTCGCGGGTCTGTCGACCAACGCGTTCGCGGCCGGCCGCGAGAAGAACGGAATGCACCGATGACCACCGACCAGAAGCAGCAGACAACGCCCAGCCCGGCGGATCCGGCGTACTACGCCGCGCGCGGCGTAACCAACGAGATCGAGCAGCAGATGCGTGCCGACGCGGTGCGTGCTGTGCAGTTGCGGGACCAGGGGTTACGCGCCGAGAAGCGTGGCGAATACCGGAAAAAGTTCGGTCAGGCTGATGCGCTGCACTCCCAGTGGGAGCACCACGATTCCGCGCAGGTGCGGGTGGACTGGGAGTACCTGACTGATGCCCGCGCCGATTGGCGCCACAGCCCCGGCACCATGGAGCGCCTGTATGAGCAGGTAATGATCGACCGGGTTGATGGCGTCACCTCGGGAATGAGCCCGGTGGAGTGGCGGTCCCAGCGGCAAGCCCGAGAGATGGCCGGCCGAGGACAGTGGCCCCAGGTTCAGGAAGCGTTCGGTACTCGGCCCTGGAACATCCACCCGATGGATCCGCGAAGCGCGGAGTACTGGGCAGACACGTCGGCGAGCTGGGGTGAGCAGCTGATGCGGGCGGACTTTGCCCACGTGCATCTGCTGGACCGGCAGCGTGGCGAGACTTCCACCGACCGCGAGTATGTGCAGGTCACCGAGTGGATGCACGCGGTCAGCGAGCCATGGATCACGCGCACCGATGAATTTGGAGAAACCTGGCGGGACATGCGTGGAATGTCCGCCCACTACCGCGAAGCCCACAGCGAAGAGGCCATTGACCGGCTCGCCCGGCAGTACCGGTCTATTGCCCGCGATATCGACGATCCCCTGTTCAGCCGCAGTGTCGAGCAGGTCCACCACCTGGGCCGAGCGTCCCTCGCGACGGAATCCTCCGTGGACTCCAGCCGCAACCCGTCGGTGCCGGCGTCCTCAGCTCGCGCCGCGGCGCGGACTGCCGAACTCGCCCGCGGCAACGCGTTCGCAGGTTTGTCGACCAACGCGTTCGACGGCGGGCCGGCACGAAAAGGGCTGGCCCGATGACCGCGATCGAGGTCCGTCAGCAGTCCCAGGCTGACGGATTCGAACCGCTGCGGCCCTACGGTCAGCCGAGCACCGATCAGGGCGGTGATCTGGAGGCCCGGTTGACTGCGGCCAACCAGCGCGCGGCCGAACTGGAAGAGCGCCTGGCGGCGATGACGGCTCAGCTCGACGCCGCGGAACACCGCGCCGCCCGGCTGGAGGCCCGTAACCGAGAGCTTGCCAGCGATCTTGACGACGCCCTCGATCTGGCGTCCGAGCACGCACTGACCGCCGACCACGAGCGGCTCATCCCGCAGCCGCGCTACTGCAACAACGCGTTCGCCGGTCTGTCGACCAACGCGTTCACCAATTCCCGAGGAGGTATACAGCGATGAGCGACACTCTGTCGCGCACCCACGCAGGGGCGTCGTCCACTGTCGCCGGAGAACCCCGCACCAGTAAACGGGTGTCGCCTCAGCCGTCGGCGACGGCGTGGAACGTTGCCGAGGTTGTCGCCTTGCTGTCGCTGGCGGCGGTGTCGATCGCGGCGTTCTCGTGGTCGGCGATCGCCTTGCACGGGGTCGCGATGATGGCCGGCATTCCTTCCGGATTGGCGTGGGGTGCCCCGGTGATAGTGGACGGACCGATCTTGCAGGCCGCTTTCGCGCTGGTCGCCCTCAACCGGCGCGAGAGCGCGGGGGTGGTGATCCCGAAGGCCACCCGCCGGTTCTTCTGGGCCGAACTCGCCGCCGCTGAGCTGCTATCTCTTTTCGGAAACGGCGTCCACGCCTGGACCGCAGACGGCCTGAAACTGCCCCAGCTGGCCGCCGCCGCGGTCGCCGGCGCCGCCCCGGTCGCCGCGCTCGCGGTCACCCACGCGCTGACCGCGCTGATGGAGGTCCCCCGCGCCCCCGAAGCGCAGGCAACACCGGCCGTCGCCGAGACGACACCACGCGACACCAGAGCGACACCGGCCGATATCGAGGCAACAGCCCCCGAACAGGAAGCAACACCGGCCGTCGCGGACGCGACACCCGACCGCGACAGCGAGATCTGGCGGCTACACCGAGAGGGCCTGTCCTACCGCGAAATCGCCCCGATCGTCGGCGTGCACTTCGGCACTGTCGGCAAGATCGTCGCCCGCCTCAAAGCCGAAGACGACGCCCTCACCGTCGCGTCCCTGGCGCTGCCGGCAGCGCCCGAAAACGTCCGGCAGATCGCCGGATAACCCAACCCATCAAGTAACCAAGGAGTAACTGTCATGTCATGGATCATGTCCGACGAGCCCAAGGTGATCCGGAGCGCGTTCGGTAAGAACGACCGGCCCGGCGCCACCGTCACCGGCCTGGTGCTCTCCCAAGAGCTGACCAGCCAGAAGGACCCGAAAACCGGGAAACCGAAGCTCCGCGGCGGCCAGGAGGTCATGCAGCTGGAGGTGGTGATACTGACCGAGCAGCGCACCGACGCCGACGACGACGGCGCCCGGAAACTATTCGTGCGCGGCAACCTGCAGAAGGCGATCAAGGCGGCGATCCTCGCGGCCGGCGACGACGATCTGCGCAACGGCGCCCGGATCTCAGTGCAGTACACCGGCACCGGGCAGGCGTTCAGCGCCGACTACGCACCGCCGAAGCTGTATCGGGCGAAGTACGAGCCGCCCACCGACGACAGCCTCGCCGAAGTCGCCGCCTACCTGGGCCAGGACGACGACGAGTAACCCTCGTATCGAATCCTGACCAGTAAGAAAGCCCCTGCCGAGTCCCAGTCGGCAGGGGCTTCCGCATGTCCGGAACCGGACGAACCGACCGGACACGACCATTGTCGCCCACGCTGGGACCGCAGCAGGCGCGGGTTGTTCTGCTCCTGGCCGGGGCGCGTGCGCCCCTCTACGGGCAGGCCCCCGGCCTGCCCGTTAAAGCCTGCTCTTCGCGCGTAGAGGCTCCGGGGTCAAGGGTGGCCGCAGGCCATCGCCGAAGGCGACGCGAAGCGCCCTTGAAGCTGGAGGGGCGCGCGAACACAAT
>NZ_JBKOOL010000142.1:0-14964 GCF_046764065.1 Nocardia sp. NPDC002869 | reverse complement strand
GCGACGGCCGCCCGGCTGGCCGCGCTGTTCGAGAGCTACACCGTCCAGCGACCGACCCTGATCACCGAATGGTCGCGCGGCGACGATACCGACGGCACCGGCCGGCCCCTGCCCGACGACCTGAGCTGGCAGCCGGCCCTGTGGCGGCGGCTGCGCGAGGCGGTCGGCGCGCCCGATCCCGCCGAACGGCTGCACACCACCTGCGCGCGACTGCGAGCCGATCCGGGGGCGGTGGATCTCCCGCCGCGTCTATCGGTCTTCGGCGCGCCCCGGCTGCCCGCCGCGCACCTGGCGGTGCTCACCGCCGTGGCCGAGCACCGCGAGTTACATCTGTGGCTGGCGCATCCCAGCCCGGCCATGTGGGACGCGCTGGCCGGCACGGATCCACCACCGCAACGGGCGCGCGACGATTCGGTCACCCGGGTCCGGCACCCGCTGCTTGCGGGCCTGAGCCGGGACCTCCGGGAACTCCAGCTGCGCCTGCCCACGGCCGCCACCGACATGCGATATCCGGCGGGCGCGCAGGTCCGAGCCGGTGCCCCGGCAGCGCACGCGGACGACGCCGCCGGCCGGGACGAGCCGCCCGCGACCCTGCTCGAACAGGTTCAGCGGCACCTCCGTGACGACCGCTGGCCGCCCGGTCCCGGAACCTCCGGGGCGGACGGCAGCGTGCAGGTGCACGCGTGCCACGGCCCGGTCCGGCAGGTGGAAGTACTCCGGGAGTGCCTGCTCGGCCTCTTCGCCGCCGATCCGACGCTCGAACCCCGCGATGTGCTGATCATGTGCCCGGAGGTCGAGACATTCGCCCCGCTGCTGCGCGCCGCGTTCGGGCATCCCGGTCCGGCCGGCACGGAAACCCGTGCCGGCTCCGGACATCCGGGCCATCGGTTGCGGGTGCGCCTCGCCGATCGCGGCCGGGCGGTCACCAACCCGCTGCTCGGCGTGGTGGCGACACTGCTGGAACTGGCCCGCAGCCGGGTCACCGTCACCGAGGTGCTGGACCTGGCCGCCGACGAACCGGTGCGCCGCGCCTGCGGTTTCGACGACGACGATATCGAGCGGTTGCGGGAATGGGCGGTCGAGGCCGGCGCGCGGTGGGGCATCGGCCGGCGACAGCGGCAGGCCTTCGGCCTCGGTGATTTCGAGCAGAACACGGTGAACGCGGCCGTGGACCGGATCCTGCTCGGGGTCACTGCGGACGAGACCTCCGGGAGCTGGCTGGACCGGGTGCTGCCGCTCGACGATGTGGACAGCAACGATATCGATCTGGCCGGCCGGTTCGCCGAATACGTCGACCGGC
This sequence comes from Nocardia sp. NPDC002869, assembly GCF_046764065.1. Taxonomy (NCBI): domain Bacteria; kingdom Bacillati; phylum Actinomycetota; class Actinomycetes; order Mycobacteriales; family Nocardiaceae; genus Nocardia; species Nocardia sp. NPDC002869. Next base: position 13,664 of record NZ_JBKOOL010000142.1, on the reverse strand, counting down.
TGGCCTCGGTGCTGCGGGATCTGCAGGGGCCCGGACCGGCGGCGCGGTGGACCGCGGTGCTGGACCGGGCCCTGGATCTGCTGACCGATGTGCCGGAGTCGCAGGCGTGGATCCGTACCGAGGCGCGCCGGGAGCTGACGGCCGCCACCGCCCACGCCGGTGCTGTCGAGCTGCGGCTGGCCGATCTCACCGGTCTGTTGCAGGAGCGCCTCGCCGCCGCCCCGACCCGGTCGAACTTCCGCACCGGTGAGCTCACCGTGTGCGGACTCTCCCCGATGCGATCGGTGCCGCACCGGGTGGTGGTGCTGCTGGGCGTGGACGACGAGATCTTCCCGCGCGGTGCGGGCATCGACGGTGACGAGGTCCCGGCCCGCCAACCGCTACTGGGCGAACGCGATCCGCGCTCCGAAGACCGGCAGCTGCTGCTGGACGCGATCACCGCCGCCCGCGACACCCTGGTGGTCGTGCACACCGGGGCGGATCCCGTCACCGGCGCCTACCGGCCGCCCGCCGTGCCGGTCGCCGAACTCCTCGATGCGCTGCGTGCCCACGTCGGTGCCGCCGGAATGGCCGAGGTGCTCACCCGTCATCCGCTGCAGGCCCATGATCCGCGCAATTTCGCCGCCGGGCGGCCGTTCAGTTTCGACAGTGTCGCCTTCGCGGGCGCCCGGGCGGCGGGTGCGGCACCCACCCCGCCACCGGAACTGCTCACCCGTACCCTGCCCGCTACCGAGACCACCGAGATCGGACTGGCGGAACTGATCTCGTTCCTGGAACATCCCGTGCGCGGTTTCCTGTGGCAGCGGCTCGGAGTGCGGGTCCCCGACCAGGACGACGATATCGCCGACCGGCTGCCCATCGAGTTCGGCGGACTGGAGACCTGGGCGCTGGGTGAGCGGATGCTCGCCGCGCGCCTGGCCGGCGCCGACCCGGCCGAACTGCGGGCCGCGGAATGGCGGCGCGGGATCCTGCCGCCCGCCGAACTCGGCCGCGCCGTACTGAACGAGGTGGAACGCACCGTCGAAACCCTGGTCCGGGCCGCCGCTCCCGATTACACCCAACCGCCGCGCGATATCGATATCTCGTTCGATCTGGGCGACGGGCGCCGCCTCACCGGCACGGTCGCCGAGGTGCGCGGAGAACTGCTGGTGCGCACCACCTATTCGCGGGTCGCGCCCAAACACCGGCTCGCGGCGTGGGTGTCGCTGCTGGCGCTGGCGGTCACCGACGAACGGTCGTGGCGGGCGGCGGTCACCGGCCGGGGCCGCTTCCCGACTCCGGCCTGGCGGGCCGAACTCACCGCGCCCGGTGCGGCCGAGGCGACGATGATGCTGCGCACCCTGGTCGCGCTGCGCGATGCCGGTCTCACCGAACCGCTGCCCATCTCCACGGCCACCACCGCGGCCTACGCCGAGGCGCGGTACCGGCGGCTGCCGCCGGAGGAGGCGATCGCCGCCGCCGACCGCGAGTTCGGCGGCGGGGACAAGACCAGGGATTTCGCCGAGCACACCGACCGGAATATGCGGTACGTCTGGGGTCCGGCACCCGACCTGCGCGACCTCACCACCGCCCCCGCACCGGCCGGGGAACCGATCGAGAACACTCGTTTCGGGTCGATCGCCCGCCGCCTGTGGGTGCCGCTGCTGCGCGCCGAACAGCAGGGGGCGCCGTGACCGCCGGAGCCGCCCGGAGCCGTGAAAGCGAGCAGCTGTGACCACGACCGCGCCCGCCCCGCCGGCCGAGCCGGGCAATGCGTTCGAGCTCTGCGGCCCGCTGCCGCACGGCACCACCGTCCTCGAGGCGAGTGCCGGTACCGGCAAGACCTACGCCATCGTCGGGCTCGCCGTCCGCTATGTCGCCGAGGCCGGTGTGGACATCTCCCGGCTGCTTCTGGTCACCTTCAGCCGCGCGGCGACCCAGGAACTGCGGATGCGCACCCGCGACCGGTTCGTCGCCGTCGCCGCCGCGCTCGCCGACCCCGAAGCGGCCCGGACCGCCTCCGATGAATTGATCCGGTATCTGGCCGATGCGGAGCCCGAGGAGGTTTCCGCGCGCCGGACCCGGCTGCGCGCCGCGCTCTCGGATTTCGATGCCGGGGTCATCGCCACGACCCACAGCTTCTGCCAGCGCATGCTGGCCGAACTCGGCCTGGCCGGGGATCTCGAGCCGGGTGCGCGCCTGGTGGAGGAGGCCGACGACCTCATCCGCACCGTCGTCGACGATCTGTACCTGGGCCGCTTCGCGCGGACCGCGGCGCCGTTCTCGGTGAAACAGGCTCAGCGGTTCGCGCTCGCGGCGGTGCGCGACCGGCAGGCCCGGCTCGCGCCCGATACCGACGAGGCGTCGGCGCAGCGGGTCGCCTTCGCGGCCGCGGTCCGTGCCGAAACCGAACGCCGGAAACGACTGGCAGGGTTGCGGGACTTCGACGATCTGCTGGTGTTGCTGCGCGATATCCTCGCCGACCCGGCGCGCGGTCCGGCCGCGTGCCGGCGTATCCGGGACCGCTACCACGTGGTGCTCGTCGACGAATTCCAGGACACCGATCCGCTGCAGTGGGAGATCCTGCGCCGGGCCTTCCACGGCCACAACCCGCTGGTCCTGGTGGGCGACCCGAAACAGGCGATCTACGCGTTCCGGGGCGCCGAGGTGCTGAGCTATCTGGATGCGGTCGGCCATGCCACCGCGCGCCGCGAGCTCACCACCAACCGGCGCAGCGACGCGGGGCTGCTCGTCGCGCTCGAACATCTGCTGGGCGGCGCGGCATTGGGCCACGACGAGATCGTGGTGCCCGCCGTCGCACCCACCCAGCCGTGGAGCCGGTTGCGCGGTCCCGCCGAGTTGACCACCGCCCTGCGACTGCGATGCCTGCCGCGGACCGGCGCGGGCCCGCGCGGCGCTTCCGGGTTCCCGAACATCCACCGGCAGCGGGCCCGGGTCGCGGCCGATGTGGCGGCCGATATCGTCGCCCTTCTCGAATCCGGGACGGTCGTCACGGATTCGCCGGGCACCCGGGTGGGGCGGGCGGCCTCGGACGACCCGGCCGGCGCCACCCGGGAACGGGCGGTGGGCCCCGGGGATATCGCGGTGCTGGTGCGCACCCATACGCAGCTCGAGGTCGTGCGGGGCGCGCTGGAACGTGCCGGGGTTCCGGTGGTCCTGGCCGGTGGTAGCAGTATTTTCGCGACCCGCAGTGCCACCGACTGGCTGTGGGTGTTGCGCGCGCTGGAACAGCCGCATCGCGCGGACCGGGTCCGGCTGGCCGCGCTCACCCCGCTGTTCGGGCACACCGCCGCCGAGATCGACACCGGGGGAGCGGACCTGGTGGGCCGGGTCAGTGCCGAGCTGCGGGACGCGGCCCGGCTGTTCGCCCGGGCCGGTTTCGCCGCCGTGTTCGACGAACTGGCCACCGGGACCCGGCTGGCGCCGCGGTTGCTCGCTGTCGAACACGGCGAACGCCGGCTCACCGATATCCGGCATCTCGCCCAGCTGCTCGACGAGATCTCGGTGACCGAGGCCCTCGGTCTCACCGCGCTCACCCGATGGCTGGCCGACCGGGTCCGTGATCCCGCGTCGGGCTCGGTTCCGGGCCGCAGCCGCCGGCTCGACCGGGATATCGCGGCCGTGCAGATCGCGACCGTCCATGCCAGCAAGGGGCTCGAATTCCCGGTCGTGTATCTGCCTTTCGCCTGGGACAGTTCCGCCGACCCCAAGCCCGCCACCCTGCTGATGCACGAGGACGGCGCGCGGGTGCTGGATATCGGTGGGCCGGACGCCCCCGGGTACGCGGCCCGCAAGGAACGTGCCGACAGTGAATCCGCGGGTGAGGAACTGCGCCTGTGCTATGTGGCCCTGACCAGGGCGTGCTGCCAGGTGGTCGCCTGGTGGGCGCCCTCGTTCGGCACCGCGGCCGCACCGCTGCACCGGTTGCTGTTCGGCCGGGCGCCCGGGGCGGCGCAGCCGAGTGCGCGGGCCGCGGTCGCCGAGGACGCCGCGGTGGTCGACCGGCTCCGGGCCTGGGCGGCCGGGGCGGGTGAGTCGATCTCGGTGACCGCCGCCGACCCGGCCGCCGACCCACCGGCCTATCGGCCGCCGGCCGATACCCTGTCCGGTGCGGTGGCCGTCGCCGCTTTCGACCGGGAGATCGACGAGCACTGGCGGCGCACCTCGTATTCGGCACTCACCGCCGCCGCCCATCCGCCGGTCCCGGAGTCCGAACCGGTGGATGCCCCTGGTCTCGGCGACGAACCCGAGGCTCCGGCCCCGCCGGCGGCACCCGAACCCGGCCCCGGCGCACCCTCGCTCATGAACGAACTGCCCTACGGCGCCGAATTCGGCACCCTGGTGCACGGAGTGCTCGAGCATGTCGACACCGAGGCCCCGGATCTGGTCGCCGAGGTACGCGCGCGGTGCGCCGAAGCGATCGGTGAAATGCTCTCCACCGCCGATCCGGAACTGCTGACCACGGCCCTGGTGGAGGTCCTGCGCACCCCGATCGGTTTCGGCGCCCTCGCCGATATCCCCGGCCGGGACCGACTGTGCGAGCTCGAATTCGAACTGCCGCTCGCCGGCGGTGACCTCCCGTCCGGTGCGGCCGCCACGCTGGGCCGCCTTGCCGCCACCGTGCGCGCACACCTGGACCCCGGCGACGATTTCCACGCCTACGCCGACGAACTCGACACCCTCGAGGACGTACCGTTACGCGGATATCTCACCGGCAGTATCGACGCGGTGCTGCGCACCCCGGACCAGCGTTACGTCATCGTCGACTACAAGACGAACCGGCTGGGCACCGGCGACCTCACCGTCGCTCATTACACCCGCGACCGGATGGCGGCGGAGATGGTCCGCTCCCACTATCCGCTGCAGGCGCTGCTGTACTCGGTCGCGCTGCACCGGTACCTGCGCTGGCGGCTGTCCGGTTACGATCCCGCGGTTCACCTCGGCGGTACCCGCTATCTCTTCGTGCGCGGCATGGTCGGGCCCGAGACCCCCGAGGGTGCCGGAGTTTTCGACTGGACACCGCCGCCCGGCCTGATCGTCGCCCTGTCGGACCTGCTCGCCGGAGGTGCGGCGTGATCCCCATCCGGGTGGCGCAGCGGGGGACCGGGATCCTGCGCGAGTTCAACGAGGCCGGGGTGCTCTCGGCGGCCGATGTGCACGTGGCCGAACGGCTGGGCCGGTTCGGCGGGGAAGACCGGGAACTGGTCCTGTTCGCCGCCGCGCTGGCGGTGCGCGCCGTGCGGTCGGGGTCGGTGTGCCTGGACCTCACCCGGATGCGGGATATCGGTGTGGACGCCGACGAGGAACGGGCGGAGCTGCCGGTCGCGCCCGCGGACCTGCCGTGGCCCGACGAGGCACGAGTTGTCGAGGCATTACGGGAGAGCCCGCTGGTGCTGGGCGGTCCGGCCGGGCCGCTGCGTCCGCTGCGGCTCACCGATCCGTCCCGTGCGGGTATGGGCCCGCTGCTCTACCTGGATCGGTACTACCAGCAGGAGCAGATGATCCGCCGGGTGCTCACCGCCCGCGCCGCCGACCATCCGAGCACCGACCCCGCGGTGGTGCGCCGCGAACTGGACCGGTTGTTCGGCCCACCGGCCGGTGCCGTGGACCGGCAGCGCATCGCCGCCGCACTCGCCGCCACCCACTGGACCACGGTCGTCGCCGGTGGGCCCGGTACGGGCAAGACGCACACCATCGCCCGGATCCTTGCGTTGCTCGTCGCACAGTACGCCGCCGGTCCCGCGGGCGCCGCGCCGCCGCGGATCGCGCTGGCCGCGCCCACCGGGAAGGCGGCCGCCCGGCTGCAGGAGGCCGTCCGGGACCAGGCGCTCGCCCTGGGTCTGCCGGAGCTGTCCGCCGCCACCCTGCACCGGCTGCTCGGCTGGCAACGCGGCCGTACCACCCGGTTCCGGTATCACGAACACAATCGGCTGCCCTACGACGTGGTGGTCGTGGACGAGACGTCCATGGTTTCGCTGACCATGATGAGCAGGCTGCTCGCGGCGCTGCGTCCCGATACCCGGCTCGTGTTTGCGGGCGACCCGGATCAGCTCGCCTCGGTGGACGCGGGCGCGGTGCTCGCCGATATGGTGGCCGCTCCGTTTCCCGGGACCGCCGACCCGTCGTTCGAGGAGGTGCTCGGCGGCGAACTCGCGGCGGCCCGGGCGGCCGGGACCACGGACGCCGACCCGCCCGATGCCGAGGCGCTCACCGAAACGGAACGGGACCGCTTGCGCGGCGGCATCATCCGGTTGACCCGGGGCCGCCGGTTCGGCGGCCGGATCGCCGATCTCGCCGTCGCCGTCCGGGCCGGCGATACCGAGTCCGCGCTGGAATTGCTGCGGGCCGGCGGCGATATGCTCGAACTGGCCGGTCCGGACGAGATCGCTGCCGTCCGAGCAGATGTCGTCACCACCGCGCAGCGGGTCGCCACCGCCGCCCGCGCCGGTGACGCGGCGGCCGCGCTCGCCGCCTTCGAATCGCATCGGCTGCTGTGCGCCCACCGCCGCGGTCCGTACGGAGTCGAACAGTGGGACCGCACCGCCGCCGAATGGGCCGCGGCGGCGGGTTCGGGCCCCGAGAACCGGTACGGCACCTGGTATCCGGGCCAGCCCCTGCTGGTGACGGCCAACGACCACGAGGCCCGGATCTACAACGGCGACACCGGAGTGGTGGTGTGCCGTCCGGACGGGTCGCTGCGGGTGGCGTTGCAGCGCGGGGACCAGCCGTTCCTGGTCCATCCCACCCAGTTCCCCGCCGTCGTCACGGTCTTCGCCATGACCATCCATCGCAGTCAGGGCAGCCAATACGACGCGGTGACCATCGTCCTGCCGGAACCGGGTTCCAGTCTGCTCACCCGCGAACTCCTCTATACCGCGATCACCCGCGCCCGCCGGCACGTACGCATTCTGGGTACCGAGGAGGCCATTCGCTCGGCGATCGACCGACATGTCCTGCGCGCCAGCGGCCTCGGTCCGGACGACGTGAGCGCGGTGCCCGGCCCGGAACTCTGACTTCGCCGGGCCGGTCGCGTTGCCGCGTGGCGGGGCTCGGTGTGCCGGTGTCGCGGTCAGCTGCCGGGGGTGTCGCCCGGGGCGGCGGGGAAGATTCCGGGCAGGCTCATCGCGTAGTGCAGATCGCCGGTGTTGCCGAGGGTGGCGAGTACCACGCGGATCATGGTCGGCCGCGCCGCGGCCACGGTGTCCGGGTCGGGTTCGCTGCCCGGTTCGGCGGCGGCCGATATCCGGTAGACCACGTATTCGCACACATGCAGCGCCGCGTCGAGATCGAGGGGCGCGGGAACCGGGCGGCCCAGTTCGGTGAACTTGGTGCGGACGATGGCGCGGATCCCGTCCAGCGCGTTGTTGCGGTACTCCGACACCGGTGACCCCGGGTCGTGGAGTTCGGCGAACAGCGGCCGCAGCATGGGCCCGTGCCCGCGCGCCCAGTCGAGGTAGGCGTCGATGAGCCGGATCCCGAGATCCACTCCCTCACCGGACGCCTCGAGGGCGGCCGCTATCCCGCCGACGAGTTCGGCGTTGGAGATATCGAGGACCGCGTTGAGCGGTTCGGTGGCGTTGGCGAAATAGCGGTAGAAGGTCGGGCGCGACAATCCCGCCTGCTCGATGATCTGCGCGACGCTCGACCCCCGGGAGCCGTTGCGGGTGAACACCTCGGCGGTGGCCCGCACGATCCGGGCGCGCACCTGATCGGCCTGTTCCGGCGTCTGCGGTGGCCGGCCGCGCCGCGGTGTCCGGTCGGTGTTCGAGGCGCTCACGACGCGGCCGCCGCCGGGTCTGTGAAATCCCACAGCTTCCGGTGGTTCCGGACTGTTGCACGGAACGGAGCCCTTGACACGGCGTACGGCACGAGGATTACCCTAACACCGCTGTTCAATTAATCATTCCGCTGTGGTTCTGCGGCCGCGGCGCGCGAACGCCCAGGAGAACGCCGACCATGACGACCGCCCAGCGTCCCACCGCCACCGGCGTACTGACCCCGGATCTGGTGAAACCGCTGCTCGCGCGGGCCGCGGCCGGCGGCGCCCCGGCCGTCACGGTGCACGCGCCGGCCACGGGGGAGCGGATCGCCGAACTGCCGCAGTCCTCGGTCGCCGATATCGAGGCCGCGTTCGACCGCGCGCGTACCGCGCAGCGGCGGTGGGCGCAGGTCCCGGTCCGTGAGCGGGCCGCGGTACTGCGGCGTTTCCACGACCTGGTGCTGGCCGAACAGGACACCATCCTCGATATCGTCCAGACCGAGACCGGCAAGTCCCGGGCGCACGCCTTCGACGAGGTCGGCGATGTCGCCGTCAACTCCCGGTACTACGCCGCCACCGCGCCCAAACTGCTCGCGCGCCGCAATCCGCGCGGCGTGCTGCCGGTACTCACCGATGTGCAGGTGCATCAGCGGGCCAAGGGCGTGGTCGCGGTGATCTCGCCGTGGAACTACCCTCTCGCGCTGGCCGTCTCCGACGCGCTACCCGCCCTGGTCGCGGGAAACGCGGTGGTCGGCCGCCCGGACAACCAGACCGCGCTCACCGCGCTGTGGGCGGTGGACGCGGCGGTCCGCGCCGGGCTCCCGGAAGACCTCTGGCAGATCGTGCTGGGCCGCGGCTCGGTGATCGGCGGTGAGGTGATCGACCGGGCCGACTACGTCGACTACACCGGTTCCAGCGCCACCGGCCGTACCATCGGCCGCCAGGCCGGTGAACGTCTCATCGGCTGCTCGCTCGAGCTGGGTGGCAAGAACCCGCTGCTGGTGCTGTCGGATGCCGACCCCGTCGCGGCCGCCCGCACCGCGGTCCGGGCCAGTTTCGCCTCCGCCGGTCAGCTCTGCGAATCCATGGAACGCATTTATGTCCACGAGGCCGTCCACGATCGCTTCGTGGACGAATTCGTCACGGCGGTCAAGGCGTTGAAGCTGGGCTCGCCGCTGGACTACTCCACCGATATGGGGTCGCTGACCTTCCCACGGCAACTCGATACGGTCCGTGCCCACGTCGACGACGCCGTCGCCAAGGGCGCGACGGTGCTCGCCGGCGGCGTCCACCGTCCCGACCTGGGCCCGTACTTCTACGAACCCACCGTGCTCACCGATGTCACCGCCGAGATGACGGTCTACCGCGAGGAGACCTTCGGTCCGGTCGTCTCGATCTACAAGGTGGCCACCGACGACGAGGCCGTGACCCAGGCCAACGACACCCCCTACGGGCTCAATGCCAGTGTCTGGACCCGCAGCGCAGCCCGGGGCCGGGAATTCGCCGCGCGGATCAACGCGGGCTCGGTGAACGTGAACGAGGGTTTCATCGCCGCGTGGGGTAGTGCCGACGCGCCGTCGGGCGGGATGGGCATCTCCGGAACCGGCCGGCGACACGGCCCGGAGGGGCTGCTGAAGTACGTCGACACGCAGACCATCGCGGTGCAGCGGATGCTGCCGATCGCGCCGTTGCCGGGGATGTCGGAGGCGATGTGGGCGAAGACCATGACACTCTACTTACGGGTCATGAAGACGCTGCGCCAGAAGTAGGCCACTTCCTCGGCTCACTGCGACGACAAGGATCCGAAAGCGATGAAACTGGATACGGTGGCCGGTAAGAAGGTGCTGATCACCGGGGCCGCCATGGGTCTGGGCAAACTCTTCGCCGCCCGGGCGGTGCGCGAGGGTGCCGCCGCCGTGGTGCTCTGGGATATCAACGACACCGCGCTGCGCGAGACCGCCGCCGAACTGACCGCGGCCGGTGGCACCGTGCACACCTACCCGGTCGACGTCTCCGACAGCGACGCGGTCGCCACGGCCGCCGCCGCGGCGCGGGCCGATGCCGGTGATATCGATGTCCTGGTGAACAATGCCGGGATCGTCCGCGGAAACACCTACTTCTGGGAAACGAAGGACCGCAACGATATCGACAAGACCATGGCGATCAATTCGCTGGCGCCGATGTATGTGACCCTGGAATTCCTGCCGGCGATGGTCGCCGGGACCACCGAGGCCCGGGTACTCACCATCGCCTCCTCGGCCGGGCTGGTGCACAACCCCCGGATGAGTGTGTACGCGGCATCGAAATGGGCGGCGCTGGGCTGGTCGGATTCGGTGCGCATCGAACTCGAACAGGCCGGTCACGACCATGTCAAGGTCACCACTGTATGCCCGACCTATATCGATACCGGAATGTTCGAGGGCGCCACGGGGTTCTGGCTCACCCCGATCCTGGACCGGCACAAGGTCGTCGACAAGTCCTGGACCGAGATGAAGAAGGGCACGCCGCTGGTGATCCTGCCGTGGACCTCGCGCCTGAACAAGGCGCTGTCCGGTGTGCTGCCGCTCAAACTGCGGGATCTGTTCCTGAACACCGTCGGCGTCTACCACTCGATGGACGAGTTCACCGGCCGCAAGTAGCCGCCGGACGCCGGCCCACGGCCACCGTGGCGTCGAGGTCCGGCGAGCGCACGATCCGGGCGGTGAGCCCACCGGCGGTGAGGAGATCCGTGGCGGCCGGCACCTGATCGATACCTATCTCGATCAGCAGAGACCCGCCCGGTGCCAGCCATCCGGCCGCCGCCGCCGCGGTGCGCCGGGCCAGCGTCAGACCGTCGGGCCCGCCGTCGAGGGCCACCTGGGGTTCGTGTTCGCGGGCCTCCGGTGGCAGCCGCGCGATCTGGCCGGACGGGACATACGGGGTGTTGGCGAGCAGGATATCGATCCGGCCGCGCAGTTCTTCCGGTAGTGCGTCGAAGAGATCGCCCTGGTGTACCCGGCCGCCGACGGCAGCGAGATTGTCGCGGGCGCAGGCCACCGCCACGGGGTCGATATCGGCGGCCACCAATTCCACCGGCTGCGGGCCGAGTGCGGTGCGCAGGGCCAGGCCCAGGGCTCCCGAGCCGCAGCACAGGTCGACCACCGTGCGTACCGGGTGGTCCGCGGCCAGCGTCAGTGCCTCGTCCACGAGCAGGGCCGAGCGTTGCCGCGGGACGAACACTCCGTCCCGGACGCCGATCCGGAGGCCGCGGAACTGTACCCAGCCGAGCAGATGCTCCAGCGGAGTGCCTGCGATCCGGCGGGTCAGCAGGGCCGCCAGTTCCTCGTCCGAAGTCGCGGCTTCGCTCAGTAACCGCGCTTCCTCCTCCGCGAACACGCAGCCGGCAGCACGGAGCCGCCGGGTGATCTCGGCGGTGTCGAAAGAGGTCATGGGCACAGTGTGTCGGCTCCGTACGCCGTGCGCACCGGAAATACCGGGGCGGCGGCCGGCTATCGGTCGGCGGTGAAGGACCAGACGGCGGCCGGCCGGCCAGTGGCCTTGGTACGGCGGCGCTCGTCGGTCTTGTGCAGCCCCGGTATCCCGGCGAGCGTGCGGTTGAGGTTCGCCGCATCGGGCCGGGCGCCGAGCAGGGAGGTCGTGAGGTCGACCGCACGGGTTGCCGGGAACTCGTCGCCCAACAGGGCCCGGGTCAGCGACAGATCTTTCCAGAGCAGGCCCGACAGCAGGCCGCGCGCCGCGGCCACAATGCTGTCGTGATCGAAGGCCAGTGCCGGGGCGTCGTCGAACGAGGCCCACTGCCCGGGGCCGTCGTGCTGTGCGGTCACCGCCCACATGACGATCGACAGCGTGGGGCCGCGGGGATCGCGAGTGGGCTCGTCGAAGGTGACCAGCTGACCGACCGGGCCGATGGCGCCGTCGGGTACACCGAGTTTGGTGTGCACGGCCCGGTGCGCCGCCTCGGCGAGGCGTTCGCCGCGCCCCAGCAGGACACCGGGTAACGCGACGTGCCCGGTGAAGGGCTCGTGCGGGCGTGCCGCAATTCCGAAGGTGGCCGCGGCGTCGTCGGCCCAGAACCGCAACGCCACGACATCCACCGATACCGCCGATTGGTCCACAGCACCCATACTGCCGTATCCCTCGCCAGGTCCCGCCCGTGGGGTATTGTCATTCTTGTAATGGAGAATGATATTCTCCCGAGGATCGGGAAGTGAGAACGCGGATATGGGCGCACCCGCGCCGGATGGAAAAGTAGCTGTGGTGGCCGGTGGTGCCACCGGGCTCGGCGCCGCGACGGCCGTCCGGCTCGGTGCTCAGGGTTGGCGTGTCGTCGTCGGCGACCTCCGCAAAACCGATGCCGCGGGCACCTCCGAGAAGATCGCCGCGGCCGGGGGTGTCGCCCTCGCGGTGGCCTTCGACCTGGCCGATCCGGTATCGGTCGCCGGTCTGTTCGAGCAGGCGACCCGCCGATTCGGCGGAGTGGACGCGCTGTTCGATGCCGGGGCGGATATGCGCACGCTGCGCCAGTTCGGTGGCCCGCCGGGCGCGACGGTCCCGGCCGTGCGCGGTGAGCACCACCGGGACGCCGAGGAACCCGTGCCGGTCGGCGCCGCGCCCCTCCGCACGGGCCCGGTCTCGGAGTCGATCCGCCGGTGAACCTCTGCCCACTGCGCCGTGCCACCGTGCCCGACCCGCCGCTACCACGGCCGGCCGGCCGGTGCGCGCGGCTCGTTATCGTGAACCGGTGCCCAGCCGCATCGTGAAGCGCACCGCGAAACTGGCCGACGGCCGGGATCTCATCTACTACGACGACGCCGATACCCGCCTCGGGCCCGAACGCCGTATCGACACGCGCCGGCTGGAACCCAGACCGCCGACCGCGGTGATGCGCCAGGATGTCCTCACCGGCGAATGGATCTCCATCGCCGCGGCGCGGCAGAGCCGGGTGGTGCTACCGCCGGCCGATCGTGACCCGCTCGCTCCGCAGACCCCGGGCAACCCGTCGGAGATACCCGATCAGTACGACGTCGCGGTCTTCGAGAACCGATCCCCGTCCTTCGGCCCCGCGCCGGCGAACGAGCCGGCCGGTTCTCCGCCGGTCCCGGCCGGACCCGACGATATGGCCGCCCTCGGGTTCGACCGGGAACGTGTGGCGGTCGGACGCTGCGAAGTCGTGTGCTTCAGCCCGGCGCCCGAGGGGTCCTTCGGCGATCTCACCCCCGGCCGGGCCCGCACAGTGATCGAGGCCTGGGCCGATCGCACCGCCGAACTGTCCGCGTTGCCCGGGGTCGAGCAGGTGTTCCCGTTCGAGAACCGCGGCGAAGCCATCGGCGTCACCCTGCCGCATCCCCACGGCCAGATCTACGCCTATCCCTATGTCACGCCGCGGACAGCCCGGGTACTCGATTCCGTGCGACGACTCGGACCGGACCTGTTCCAGCGCATCCTGGACGGTGAACGCGCGGGTGGACGCGTCGTCCTGGCCGGGGAGCGGTGGACGGCGTTCGTCCCGTTCGCGGCCCGGTGGCCGATCGAGGTACATCTGCTCCCGCCACCGGCACATCCCGGACTTCGCGGCCACTGGCGAGGCGGAGCGGGACGAACTCGCCACCCTGTACCTGCGGCTGCTACGCGGGATCGACGCCCTCTACGAGGATCCGACGCCCTATATCGCCGCGTGGCATCAGGCGCCCGTCCACACCGGCCGCGAGACAGTCCGTCTGCATCTCCAGCTGACCTCGATCCGGCGCGGTGCGGACAAGATCAAGTACCTGGCCGGTTCCGAATCGGCGATGGGCGCGTTCATCGCCGATATCCCACCCGATGCGGCCGCCGCCCCCCGGCGGGCGGCGGGGGGCCATCGGCAGAGGGGGGGGGGGGGTGAGAGGGTTGTATAGAGGGGGGTGAT
>NZ_JBKOOL010000141.1:0-15088 GCF_046764065.1 Nocardia sp. NPDC002869 | reverse complement strand
ATCCCGATCCGCCGACGCGGTCCGTGTCGCCGGGCACCACAACATCCAATAGGGCACACCGCAGTATCGGGGAGCAGCCATGTCCGAGGAACTGGACGACATCGGCCGGGAAACCGCGGCCATGATGAAGACGATGTTGCAGATCGCGACATTGGTCGCACTCAAGGCCCGGGAACGCGGCCAGCGTGAAGCCGAGATGCGGGTCAAGATGACCGAGGCCCGGGTGAAAGAGGCGCGGGAGCTGCAGATCCGCGAGGCGCGCGACGCCAAGGCCAAGGATCCACGCAACCTCGCCCTGGCCCAGACCATTTCGCGGTCGGCCGCGGAGATCGGGCCGCCGGGCACCTCGGTACCGCACCGGGAAACGCCCGGTTATCGCGGCGTCCAGCTCGAGAAGGATCGTTTCTCGATGAGCTCGTTCGCCGAGAAATCCGATCAGGTGAGCAGCGCGGCGGACGCGGTGCGCTACGACTCGGTGGAGCGGCGGGCCGCACTGGCCGCGCATCTCGCCAAGATCGGTGTCGCACCCGAATTGGCCGCGGCCCGGATGCTGGTCGAGGTCGGGCAGGCCACCCCGCCGAGCGAGGCGGTGCGCAACCGGCCCGATCGTGCGCCGTCGGTCCAGCGTGCCCGGGAACAGGAACTCGCCCGCGGTCTCGAACGAAGTCGCTAGGCCGCGGTTCCGCCCGGAATACGAAGAACGCCCGTCCAAGAGGACGGGCGTTCTTCGTACCCGGGGCCGCCGGCGGGTCGTCAGCTCTTGACTTCGCTACCCGCCGAGCGGACCGGGGCTTCGGCTTCTTCGGTGCTGTCGAACGGATCGCTGAACATGCCGTCGGGCGGAGCCGTCAGCGGCAGCGGCACCAGCATGTCCTTGTGCCCGTTGCGCACGCTGCAATATTTGAACGGGCCCTTCGGGTCGAGAAGTACGGCCATGTGCTGGTCGGCGTGGTCGAGGAACCAGACGCTCATACCCGTGGCGCCGTCCTGCCGCAGATGCTCCCAGGCCCGCCACATCGCGTCCAGGCGCGCGATGGCCTCCGTATGCTTCCACCACTCGGGGCACCACACGGTATCGCTGAGATCGCTGACCTGCCGCCGATAGACGACGCTGAGGTAGTTCTCGACGAACTCCACCACATTCTTGTAGGTCGGTATCTGCTGCTCTCGGGAAGTCTCGGTCACAGCGGTCGAACCTCCTGCCTCTCTCCCGGCCCGTTCTCCGGACCCGGTGGTGTTCCGCCCGGACCGTTATCCGGTTCCGTCTGTGCTCCCGCCGGCTTCTTGTCCAAGATCGTCGGCGCGCCCGCCGGGCCGTGGTCCGGCTCGGTGGGCTTCTCCTTGATCAGCGCGGGGGAACCGATGAGATCGGTGACCAATGTCTTGCGCTGCGGGTCGTGCTGTTCGATGGACTTCTTCACCGCGGACGCGTACTCGCCCTCCCACCAGGGCACCGTGCGCACCAGCACCGGGGGTGCACCGGAGGAGAACACGATGGCGCGGCCCCGCGGCAACGTCGCCAGCGCCTGCACGGTGAAGGTCTTGGAGGAACCCAGCGACCGCGAATAACTCTTACCGCCCTTGGATTCGGAGACCGAGGCGGAGATGGCGGAGTGCTCGCCGATGGCCTCGGACCGTTCCCGCAGGAAGTTGGTGTCGTCGACGCCGCTGCCGAGCACCTTGATATTGGCCGCCGACCACAATGCGTTCATCCCGTCGTCACCCCAGCACCGGGCGCCCTGCGCCCAGGACTGCAGCACGGTCATGACCACGATGCCGCGCGAGCCGAAATGGCTGTACTGCTTGGGCAGATCCTTCCACCGGACCACGTTGGCGGCCTCGTCCAGCACCGCCAGCAGCGGAATCGGCAGGCGTCCGTAGGCCGAACGCGACGCCTTGCGCATGGCCACATCGATCACGGCCTCGGTGAGCGCGCTCACCAGCGGGGCCGCCGAACCGCGGCCCTCCAGCGACAAGCTGTAGAGGGTGCCGTTCTTCTCGATGAACTCCAGTTCGTCGAACTGGGCCCGGGCCGGCTCGTGCCGCTCCGCGCTGTGCGGGGTCACCCATTTGTGCACATTGCGCAGTTTCAGGCAGCGCACCATCTTCTTGGCGGTGCCGAAGATACCGCTGCGGGTCCGCGGGTCGGCGTTGTACTGTGCCGCCAGACCGGAGGCGGAGAAATCGTGTTTCGCATCGCGCAGGATATTGATCGGTTCGATGTTCTGCTGATCGGTCACCCATTCCCAGATCTGGGTGATCGGCTTCTTCGCGATCGCGGCGGCCAGGAAGAGCCCGGCCAGCAGATCCTCGGCCTCCGGGTCGAAGAAGGCGTCGTTGCGGGAATCGGAACCGCTGTCGCTGTCGGCGAAATGACCGGCCAGGCGAGCGGCCCGCATCTCACAGCCGTCGCTGTTCGCGTCCACCCAGGCCAGCGGGTTCCAGTACCAGGTGGGCTCTTCGGCGGCCACGCCCTGCGGGTCGAAGACGAAGGTGCGACTCCCCTTGGCCTCGCGGACATCGCGGGTCGCGTCCACCACATCGCGTTTGTTCGAGGTGGCCAGGACCGGTCCGATGGCGGTGAGGATCGCCGGGATGACCCGTGAGGTCGATTTACCCTGCCGCGGGCCCCAGATGTCCAGGTGCAGGTCCTCGTACGAGCCGTACAGCATCGTGCCGTCGGCGACGGCGACGCCGATCGGCACCCCGGGCGCGTCGTTGTAGCCGAGCTTGACGCCCATGTTCTGGGCCTTCTCCCGGACCCCGGCCTCGGTCAAGGCGGCGATGGCGCCGCCGTTGCCCATCACATCGGCCTTGTCGTCCACGGCGAGACGGCCCACCAGCCGTCTGGCCGTGGCCCGCCGCCGATACAGCACGAATAGGGCCAGCGCGAGCAGTACGAGCAGCAGGATCACCGTCGTACCGGTGGGCCAGTGCAGCTCGCCCTTGACCATCCCGGCCACGATATCGATCGGGTTGATCGGCATGTCCTGCTTCTGCAGCGAGAGCATATTGCCCAAGTGCAGGGCCACCCATACGGTTCCCAGGACGGCGCCGCCGACGTAGATCGCGATGAGGGTCAGATCGGGCCCGACCACGGCCGGGTCCTTCACCGGTTTCTTCTTGGCCATTACTGCCTCCTGAATGATGCCTGCCGGGTCACCGGTAGCCGTCCAGACGCCAGCCCTGCGGCGTACGAACAACGGTCGCGATGACGGTGGACGGCGCCAGGGGTTCCTCGCGGCCGTCCGGATAGACGACGGTCTGCTCGATTCCGATCTTGAATTGCTGCACGCCGGGATCCGGCCCGGCGGGCGGCCGATCGCCGGAGGCGAAGGTGAACGCCTCCACCCGCGCCTCGGCCGCCGCCCAGTCACCCCACTGCAGCGACACCGCCGGAGCGCCGGCGGCGGCCGTCGACGCATCCAGCACCCGGATCAGGCTGGGACCCAGCCATTTCCGCGCGCGTTCCAGCGAAGCGCCCGGAACCTCGGTGGCGGGCTCCCACTGATAGATCTCGCGCAGCGCCGCCACCGCGACCCCGTCCGGGGTCACCGGATCCGGGGCGGGTACGGCCTCGAGCCGCCGGGTGGTCGAGGTGGCCACGGTGCCACCCGATCCCACGTCCTCGCCACTGCCGCCGCATCCGCTCAGTACCGTGATGCCCAGCATCAGCACCACCACCAGTCCCGCACCAGCACTCGTCTTCTCGTTCCAGGCTAACCGCCCGGACCTCGTAAACGCCGCCGATCCGCGCGTGTTCACAGCACCCTCCTCGCCCGGGCGTCGCCGGGTACGGCAGTTTCGGCCACCCCGCCGGGAGAGTCCGCGGTCAGCGGGGGCGCCGCCTGGATCATCTGCCCATTCCCGCTGTAGATTCCGACCCGCGCTGGTCCACGCGGCCCGAATTCGCTGAACACCAGATCCCCCGGCTGCACCTTGGCGAGCGGCACCTCGATACCGGCCTCCCACTGCTGCTCGGCGGTACGCGGCAGCGAGACCGCACCGGCCGAGGCGGCGAATACCGCCGCCGAGGTCAGGCCCGGTCCGTCGAGCCCGCCACCGCCGGGTCCCTGCGGGCCACCGCCACCCCATACGTATGGAGTGCCCAGCCATTCGTGCGCGGCCTGCACGACCTGGTCCCCGGCCGCTCCCGCACTGTCGGGGGCGAAACGCCCGGTCGCCCCCGGATCGCGGTATTCCGCTTCCATGGCCAGGATGTTCGTGACGTAGGGCTGGGTCTCGGAGTAGTGCGCGGCCACCTGATTCGGCATACCGCCCGACGCCAGTACCGCGCCCTCGCCCGCGTTGTAGGCGGCCAGCGTCAGCGCCACCACATCACCCTGGACCCGCCCCTCGCCGATCCAGCCGGTGATCTTGTGCGCGATCGCGCACATGTACCGGCCCTGCCCGACGATGGCGTCACCGTCGTCCCACACGCTGGCCACTCCATTACCGTCGGCATCGATCACGTACGGCTGACCGTCGTCGGGATCGATACTCGCGGCGGTGCCGGGCAGGAACTGCGCGAGCCCCTGCGCGCCCGCGGGCGAGGTGAGCCCACGCCGGAAACCGGATTCCTGCCGTCCCTGCGCGGCCAGCAGGGACGGAGTGACCTCGGGGCACAGCGATCCCGCGCGGCGGTACCAGATCTCCAGTTCCGGTGGCACTTTCCCATTGGCCAATGCCCCACCCGGTGTACCGAAACCACGCACACACGCCGGATCGGTGGAATACGCGCGGGCACCACCCAGATCCGGGGTGGGCGCACCGTCGAGCCAGGGCAGCGGGTCGATCTGCCGGCCGCCGGTGAACCGGCCGCCCGGCACGATCTCGAAATGCAGATGGGGACCGCTGGATTCCCCCGCCGATCCCACCGCGCCGATATGCTGGCCGGCTTGCACGACCTGGCCGACCCGCACCAGTACCCCGCTGTCCCACATATGCCCGTACACCGCGGAATACGCGCGCCCGTTGCCCGCGTCCACCGAATCCACCACGACCCAGTTACCGAAACCCGAGGCCGGGCCCGCGGCCACCACGATTCCGTCGGCCACCGAGAAGATCGGGGTGCCGTCCGGGGCGGCCAGGTCGACGCCCCTGTGCCCCCCGCCACGCGAACCGAAGACATCCGAGACCGAATAGGTGCCGGCGGCCATCGGCCAACTACGGCCCAGCGGTCCCGCCCCGGCGGCCAGCGAAGGAGTCGCGACCGCGGTGGGGTTGGCGGTGGAGCCGTCCGGGATTCGCGTCGCACCGGCCGCGCGCGGATCACCCGGTGGGTATCCGCCCAGCGGCGGCAGCGTCGCCTGGCTCGGGTCGAGCACCGACCCGCCCTCGCACGGGTCGTCCACAGCGGGCATCACGATGACGAGGATGACCGTCATCAGGCCGAGCACCAGACCGAGGCAGGTCCACAGCACCGATTTCGCGTTCACCGCGCTCCCGCGGGGTTCACGTCTCGCGCCGGGATTCGTTGAGAGTGTCGGCCAGGGCGCGGTTCACCTCCGCCGCGGCCGCCAGTTGCTGCTGCAGCGCGGCGACCTTGCGGCGCAGGGCGGCCGCGTCCATCCGCTCCAGGCTCGGCCCCTCCGCCGCGCGCACCCAGTTGCGTACCGAATTGGTGTGCACCCCGATCTGTTCGGCGACCAGCCGGCACGCCTCCGATTCGCTGCGCAGTTTGCTGGTGAGCGCGAGCACCTGTTCCACCGCGGCGGCCCGGACCTCCGGCGAGACCCGGCGATAGGACCGATGCGGCATCATGAATTGCTCCCGCCTACCGGATATGAACTGTCCGGCGCCGCGGCCTGTTCGGCCGCATAGCGCCCCGGGTAGGAGGTGAATTCCTCGAAACGCTGGTTGGTGTCGTGGATCCCGCTACTCCGCTCGGCCGCGGTGAATTCCATATGGAAGGGAATGCCCGGCCGCCGGTCCTCACCGATCTTCAGCAGGAACTTGCCGGTGCCCGGCGGGGACGGTCTGACCTGACCCGGTCTGAGGGCCTCACCGGTCAGCGCCTGTGGCGCCGACCAGCTGGTTACCATCTCCTCCTCGGCCGCGGTGAAGGGCACTGTGCTGTCCAGTCGTTTGATCTCCTCGCCGGGCAGGGCGCCGAAGATCTTGGCGCGGGCCCGTTCCAGGAAGCCGAGGGCCTTGGCGATGGCGGCTTCCGAACCCAGCGACTGCAGGTCCTTGATGGTGTGACTGATCATGATCAGGGCGGTGGCGATACCGCGCTGCAGACGGGTGAGTTCGTCGACCCGGTCGACCATGAAATCACCCAGGCCCAGCACCTGCCACAGCTCGTCCATCACGACCTGGAAGTATCGCTGCGGGGCCATCCCCGCGTCGGTGAGCGTATGCGCTGCCTCCACGGCAGCGAATCCGTCGGCCCAGCAGGCCAGCATGACGGCGGCCTTGAGCTTCTTGTCCCCGTTGGGGATATGGGACACATCGATGCACACCGCGACCGAGTCGGTATCGATCGGCACCGAGGTCTGCCCGTTGAACACCGCGCCGAACGGACCCTGGGTGAGGGCACGCAGCGAGCGCCGCAACCCGCGGATCGCCTCGTGGTACTCGGTGGGGCTGTCGGCGCCGGCATCGAGCATCATCTCCTCGCCACCGGCGACGATGACCTCGAGCAGATTCTCCATGATGGGCGGCTGGTCCGGGGTGAATCCGCTGCCCGGCCGGTACAGGATCCGCAGGGCGGTGGAGATCAGTGTCTCCTCGTAATCGCGTACCCGCGCGCCGCGCACCAGTTCCACCAGACCGGCGATCAGCGTGACCTGCCGGGCCCGCAGATCCTGCAGCACCTGCCGCTGCAACTCGGGATGCTCCCCCAGCCGCGGCACGATATCGCCGAGCACGCCGCCGGCCAGCGGGTTGAGCTTGCCGTGACCGTACCCGAGATCGATCACCTGGCCGCCGACCAGTTCCACCAGCCGCCGATAGTCGGGTTTCACATCGGCGAGCACCAGCGGGGTGATGTTCTGCGCGACCCCGCCGAGCACGATCCGCCGCACCAGCGACGACTTACCGAAACCGTTCAGACCCAGCACGAAAAGGCTCGGCGCGGTGATGAAACTACCGCGCATGAACCAGTTCATCGGGTCGAAGCACACCGGGGCGCCGGTGTGCAGGTGGGAGCCGAGCGGTGTACCGATCAGCGGTGCGCCGGCGCCGACCGACCACGGCCACAGCCCGGCGACCTGCGCGGTGGTGGCCCGGTACTCGACCGGGCGGCCCACCACGTTCATCCGGCCACCGCCGGCCCCGGCGAACCCACGGTCGGTCAGCTGGGCGGTCTGGCGGTCGAATCCGTCCTGGTACTCCTGTTCGGCGCGCGCGGCGTAGTTGCGGCGGCGGATATCGTCGGTGCGGATCCGGAAGGTGGCCCAGGCGGCCCGGATACCCGCGCCTTCCCGGCTGACCTCCTCGAGGCGTGAGCGGGTGGCCGCGTCGAGCAGCGGCGGGCCCTGCTGCCGGCGTTTCTCGGCCCGCGCCTTCGCCCGGCGGGCCGCCTTGTCGAACTCCGGTGTGCCCATTGCCCGGTCGGCGGTCGTATCGACCCGGTTGCGGCGGGCCCGCTCCCGGTTGCCGGCCTCGCCGTCGCGCCCGGTGCGGGTCCGGCGATCGGCCCGCGAGCGTTCGGGATCGCGCCGTTCGGCGTCGCCGGATCCGCGCCGGGCGTCCCGGATATGCCGTTCCTCGTCCCGGCCGGATCGCGACCGGTCGCCGGTGGCGACCCGGGTTCTGTTGCGCTCCCGTACGGGTGGCTCGTGCTCGCGTGCCATCAGTCGTTCACCCCGCCAATGCTTTGGGAATGGTCGCGTGCTCGGGCAGGATCACCCCGCAACCGAGCGATGCCGCGAAGGCCGCCGCCTGGTAGCGGTAACAGCGGCGGATCTTGAGCCGGGCCTGCGTGGACAGGTCCCGCGTGATCGCCTCGATCCGCGGCAGGTCACCGCGATTCGGCTCGGTGATGGTGACCAGTGCGCCGAACCGGGTGACACCGTGGCCGCGCGCCTGCTCCTCCCGGGCCTGCTGGGTCGCGCCGACCCGCAGGGTCGCCGACGCCGACACCACACCGCGTTCGCTCTGCTGAGCGACCAGGGCGTTCTTGAAATCGTCGTCGACGATCTCGGCCGCATCGGCTGCCGAATGCGGCCGGTACACGATGGCGATCCGCTTCCGCGGCACCTCCGGATTCGGCGCGAGCAGCCGCTGCAGCACCCGCTCGTCCACCGCGCCCTCCGGGGCGGTGTCCATTTCCCAGGTCACCGACCGGCCGCCGTCGTGGACGAGGTGATCCCATTTCTCGTCGTGCGAGACCGGCCCGGCGTCGGCCCAGTCCAGGCCGTGGCCCTCGGGCTCGCCCGCGGCCACCTCGAGATCGGCCTGCGAGGCCGGGTCGTAGCTGCGCCGGATGAACGAGATCACCTCGTCGGCCGACATGGGCTGGGCGCGCACCCCGGCTTCGGCGAGCGCGGCACAGATACCCGGTAGCCGGCGGCCGATCTCGACCGCTTCCTCCGCCGGATTCTTGCGACGTTCGGCGGTGGTCGCCTTGAAGGTGATGGCGACCCGGGGCAGCAGTTGCACCCGTTCCTGCGGCAATTCGGTGGCCAGCTCGTACATCACCTGCTGCGCCAGATCCGGCGCCTCCGGCCGGGTAATGGTGGAAACCTCGGTGAGCAGCCGGTTCCCGGTCTCCGGGACGGTGTCGATCACCGGCACCACGGCGACGATATCGCTGGTCTGGCCGACCGAGGCGAGGAAGGTGCCCCAGGCCGATACCCAGCGGTCGATCACCGGCTGGTCCACCGCCTCGTGACCTTGCGGCCACGCCCGCAGCACCACCGTGTACTGCGCGAACTGCGGCAGGTGGATCATGCCGAAGCTGTAACCGCCGGCGTCGATACCCTCGTAGAGCTTGGAGGGCGCGAGCAACCCCGGCAGCCGGGTGAAACCACCCGGCACCCGGGAGAACCGGCCGCCGCGGTACACGTGCTCACCGCGATTACGCGAACGCATCCAGTGGAACATCATCAATCCCGTCTCGTAGCCCGAACGCCCACCGCGCCGCATGACGAGGGGGGCCATGATCACCACACCGACCCCGCCGACGACGGCGCCCCATTGGAAACCGCCGATCATGGCGGTGAGCAGCGCGGTGATCACCACCGCGAAGCCGAGCACGGTCTCTTCCCACCGCAGCCCGAAAAGTCCGGCGCTGCGGGGCTTCTGCCACAGGCCGTAGGAGCGGCGTTCGTAGGTCTCGGTGCTGGTCATCGTGGGATGGTGTTCCTACCGAAGTCGGGGTTACGGTTGCGCCAATTGTCGCCTGCTACATCACCCATGGCCTGGTCCGCGCGGGTCATCCCGGCGGTCGCGGCGCGGGTTGCGCCCATTCTGTTGGCCACTCGGGATGCACCGGACGGTACACCGCCCGGGGACCCACTCGACCGAGGTCCCTGTCCGCCGGCCGGCGCGCCGCCGCCTCCGCCACCGCGCGGCGGGGGCATCGGCCGGGGCGCACCACCACCGCGGCCGCCACCGGGCGGCGGCGGACCGGCCGCGCCGCCCACGTAGCCGGCGCGACCGGGCGCCGCGGCACCCTTCGCACCGACCGCCTTGGTACCCATGGCGCCCAGACCGGCTGCGGCGATCAGGGTTCCACCGGTCGCGGTGAGACCGGAACCGCCGCTGCCGACAATCGCGACCGCCGGCGTGACCAGCCGCATCAGCGCGGGCAGCACGAACGCGACACTGCACAGCAGCACGATGGCCACCAGCATGCGCTGGGCTTCCTCGGCTTCGGGCAGGCCGCCCGCCGGGGTCATCTCGTCCACGTGGCCGGCGGTGGTGAACGCGATCATGTACACGATCGCCGCCACCGGTTTCCACAGCATGAAGGCGATGATCCAGCCGACCAGTTTCTGATACGACTGCTTACCGGTGCTCATTCCGGAGGCGGCGGCCGCCAGCGGCAGTACACCGGCCGCGATCACCAGCAGGCCCTGCCGGACGATGGCCAGCACGATCTGGGCCAGCGCCCCGAGCAGTCCGACGATCGCAATGATGAGGACGAGGCCGGGTGAGAAAGCTTGCAGCTTACTGGTTTTCACCATCAGCTCGGCCATGTTGCGGGCATTGCCGTCGGTGGAGTCCTGGATGATCCATTCGGCGAAGCGGTCCGAGGCCACGGTGCCGGCCACGATCACCGCGCCCAGCATCCAGGAACTGAACACCACCCGGGTGAACATCCGGAACGATTCGGCCGCCTCCTGCATCGCGCCGCCGCGTCTGGCCTCGGCCAATCTGAGGCCCGTGATGATGATGGAGGCCATCAACAGCAGTATCTGTATCTGATACGTGTAGTCGTTGATCTTGGTGAACAGCGAACCGGAATCGCTGGCCACCTCGTTGGGCACCTTCATCCAGAAGGTCAGCGCCAGGATGATGGCTTCGCCCAGCCCGTTCATCAGCGAATCGACCACTTTGCCGAAGGTCGAATCCCACGCCTTGTCCTTGACCGCGGTGGCCGCTTCACCGGGATGGGTGGCGGCATTGCCCGCCTTGCACACCGCCGCTGCGGCGTCGCCGAGCGAGATCCCGGGAATGCCGAGCTCGTCCAGGGCATCGTGTATCTCGTTACAGGTCTCGTCGAACCCGTAGGACTGACCGTAGGCCACCACCGGCGTCGCCATCGACACGGTGAAGATCACCGCGAGGATCGTGACGAGCCGTCTGGCCAGTGATACCCGGTACGAGACCGCGGGAGTTCGCTCCCCGCGCTCGGAAGGGCTGTCTGCGCGCACTACCTGAGCTTCCACATTTCGTCCCAACATCGGAATCACCATCGAGTCCACCCCTCGAGCGATTCGACATACTCGGTCTGTGTGTTCGGCGAGGTGGTCGGCTTGAGCCGCCAATCCCCCGCGTCCCACACCATGATCAGTCGCAACGTCACCCACACCGGCTTCGCGTCGAGCGCCGGAGCACGCAGCGCCAACCGCACGATCGCCATATCGTCCGCGTAGTCGTCGACCTTGAACGCGTCGGACGCGACGAGGTACCGGGTCACCGATTCGGGCTGCTGTTCGGGCAGCCGATCCGCTTCCAGGGCCTTGTCGTAGGCCGCGATCTGCTGCGCCGAAACCCGCACCTGCCGTACATAGAGATCACGGTCCGCCGGCCGGGCGTTCAGCCGGTAGGTGATCTGCGCCGCGGCCAGCGCGGCGCCCTGCGGGGTGTGCGAGTACCCCACGGCCAGCCCGTCCTCGATCCGGTTCGGACCGTCGGAACTCGAGAACGGCACCGACGCCCCGTACACCCGCTGCCAGCCGCGGGGATCGGTGGTGCCCACCGGCGCGGCGGTCAGCCAATCCGGGTCCGTCGGCTTGCGTTGCGGGGACGGGTCCTGCGGAAGGACCTGCCCCGCCGGATTGTTGGGGATATCGATGCGCCGATTGAACACATCCACCTCCGGATCGGCGAAGCCCTCGCCCACCGCGGCCGGGGGCGGCGGCGCCGAGACGGGTTCGTCGTCGCGGCCCGTCCACATGACGACGCCGACCACCACGATCAGCGCCAGTACCGCCGCGGAGGCGATGACTCCGAAGGAGACGCGGTCACGCTGATAGGTCTCCTTCCCGCTCACTTCGGCGCCTCCACTTTCACAGTGTCACCGGGTAATTCGGTCACAGGGTCGATCGGTCGCGTGGTCGATTCCGGATCCGGCAGCCGTAACCTCCAATCCTGAGCGAACCACTCCACCGTCGTGTGGTTCACCGCTCTCGAACTATCCGAGTACTCGCTGTACACGTCCACCGCAGCGCGCTGGTCGCTGTACTCGGTGATCCGGTATCCCAGCAGCCGCGGCGCGTAGACCGGATCCGCGGGACCACTGATGGACAGCTGCACCCGGTTCACCGCCCATTCGTCCTTCGCCGGGCCCGGAACCACTTCCCGGGCAACGATATTCGACCACTGTCCGTCATCGGCGATCGCCAGGCGCACGGCGTGCACCATGGCGGCCACCCCGGCGCCGGTGGGAGTCTGCTCGAAACCCGTTGCGGCACCGTCGGTTTGAGCCGTCGGACCTTGATCGCTATGCGGTAACGATACGCCCTGGAACGGCACCCAGCGCACATTCGTCGGGGGCGCCGACAGATCGGGCGGTGCCGCGGCGTCCCCGCCCCCGCAGCCCACGGCGCCGGCCAGCAGCAGCGCGGACAGCACAGGGGCAGCCCTGAGGACATACGGCCGGCCGGACCGGCGCGGGGCCGGAATCACGGTCGATTTCATGCGCAGGTCGTTCTCCTCGCCTCGCCCCGGATCATCCGGGCAGGAACGCCAGGGCGATACCGGAGGCGCCGCTGGCCACGATCGCGCCGAGCAGGCTCATGAGCACCCCGTGCGAGGCGTCGTTCATCGCCAGATCTCCCTTGAACGTCAGCCACAGCTTTCCGGCCGAAACGATCATCCACGCCAGACAGCCCATGAGAACGAACCAGAGCAGCCAGTTCAGCAACTGCATCAACGGTTCCAACACTTCGGCCGGCATCTGCTTGTACGCCAGAACACCGGCCGCCCCGACCAGATCCATTACAACCTCACGTTCCGATGACGGCGTTCATGATCGTTCCGGCACTGGTCGCGACCACGCCGCCGATCATCGCTCCGGCCACCATCTTCGGGGACTCCAGTCCACCGCCGGTCCATTTCTCCCACGCGAATTTGCCGCCCGCGTAGATGATGCCGCAGATCCCGGACAGCAGGACGAACCAGGTGAGGTACCGCACCAGCTGCAGGATCTTCTCCGACCCGGGCGGGGCCTCGGGCGTCGGATTGCCCACCTGGGCCACAACAACGGTGTCGTAGACCTGGTGAACGGCGAGAAGTACGGTGCTCATCGGATGCCTTTCTCGATAGCTGAGGTGCAACATTCGGTCCGCGCGAGCGCGGGGAGCACGACACGGAATACGTACTCGACGGCGGCGATCACGGCATCACTCCTCTACGAATCTCGATCGGCCCCGAGTGGGGGCGGCCTCCGATTCCTCCAGCGCGGCCCGGGCGGCCGCGACGATTTCCGAACCGAGCTCCCTGATGTCCAGGGGAACCTCGTCGAGTGGGTCTATCCGACGGCGGCGCTGCGGCGAGGTCGCGACACCCGGCGTCCACACCGGCAATTTCTCCGGTTCGACCAGCGTCCACTCCTCGTACCAGGGCACCTGCCAGACCTGTCCGGCCAGTGAGGCGACCACATCGCGGTAGCGCCGGATCTCCGGCGCCATCCGGCCCGGACGCGCCGCCACCGTGATGAGGCCGAGAACCTGGCTGGGCCCGGCGAACCCCGAGTGGTGCTGGCGCAGCAGATCGTGCGCGTGGGTCAGTCCGGCGATGGTCTCCCGCGCCACCAGCACCACGAACGGCGATTCCCGGTCGAAGACACCGGGCCAGCGCCGGCCCGAATCCGCGGCGGGCGCCAGCACATGGGCCAGCGAACTGGCACCGGCGCCGCCGTGGACACCCAGCAGCCACACCAGCGGCGCACGGCCGGCGCCGGGAACAGGACGGTCCCAGACCGCGGCGCGGCGTGATTCCGGCGGTGGTACCACTCCGGCAACAGCGTGACGGTCGGGTCTACGAGGAAGATTCATAGCAACACTCATGATGCCTGCCTCCAAGATGCGGCAGGTAATCCGCGGAGCCCGGAGCGAAGGGGGTGGGATCGCATCACGACACCATCCCGGCGAGTAGTCGCTCGTAGGTCTGGCGCGTCTCGTCGGCGAGCGCGACGTGACGCACCAGTTCACCGCGTGCCAGATGGGGGTCGTAGGGCACCTCGACGATATCGCGGACCCAACCGGCCAGATGTTCCCGCAAATGATCGGCTACTCGCGAATCGGCGCCGCGCAGCTGATGGGAGACCACGATGGTGGTATCGCCGACGATCCCGCCGCCCATGGGTTCCGAGGAGTCGCCGTATTCGTCGTCGAGCCATTCGAGTGTCACCCGCAGGCGGTTGGCCGCGTCTACCCGCGCCGGGATGGTCAGGACCAGCGCGACATCCGCGTCGTCGAGCAACGGCCGCAGCTGCCGGCTCGCGATCGGGTTTCCGCCGTCGTAGACACCGGTGTATCCGGCCTGGTCGACCGCCCGGGCCACGGTGAGGTAGCTCGCGCGGCGGCGCAGCGGCGCGGCGTCACGCCACAGCAGGCCGATTCCGGAGGTGGCCCGGGACATACAGTCCTTCAACGGGGCCGGCTCGTCGTCGCCGCGGCCGTACAACCATTGCTGCATGCTGATCGGGTGCAGATGCTCGTCGGCGCCGCGCAGGGCCAGATCACCCCCGGCCGGCGTGGCGTCCACCGCGACCGTGGCGGTCCCCGCGAGACCGAGTTCACCCGCCAGTCCGAGCGCGGTGGTCGTGGTGCCGGCGCCGCCGCAGCCGCCCACCACCAGGATCGGCCGGGGCTCGCCGGCCGCACGGGTCCGGGCGCCACCCGGCAACCGCACCACCCGCGCCTTCCGGTCTCCGCCTGCCCCGTCCGTCACCTCGGCATCCGGTGCGGTGTCGAGCCAGCGGCTCCAATCCTCTCCCATCGCAGCACTCTCCTCTATCCGGCCGAGATACCCGTGATGAGGGTGCGGCCGTCGATCACCGCGGTGGTGACCGTTTGCCTGCTGTAGGTAGCGGGCTCGCCACCGGGCCGGAACTCGGTGACCTCGACCGTGTACCGGCCCTCGGCCACGGTCACGATCCGTACGCAGTGCGCGGTGCCGGACGCCACGCTGTCGATACCCGCTTGGATCACCTCGGCGGAGGACACCGGGGCGTCGGGTGCGACCGCGGCGCGCGCCTCGGCACCGGAACGCTGCACGTAGTAGGCGTATTGGAAGCGCAGCACGGCGTCGGGACCGGAATTCGTGCCGCCCGGCCCCGCGCCGCGCACCACCTGCGCGGTCTGTTCGGCCGGGCACGCCGCGGCGGTGGGGTCGGCACCGGTGCTCCCGGCGGTGAAGCGCAGGCCCGCGCCCCCGTCGGGCGCGGCTCCGGGGGCGGCGGCACCGG
>NZ_JBKOOL010000140.1:0-15381 GCF_046764065.1 Nocardia sp. NPDC002869 | reverse complement strand
CCCGCGGGGGGGGGGGGCCCCATAACCCCCCCCCCGCGGCGCCTGGGATGTGGCGCTCACCGAGACAGTGGCCGGATACGCGCCCGACCTGGTGGTCTGCGCGGGTTTCATGAAGCTGCTGGGCCCGGTGTTCCTGGATCGTTTCGGCGGCCGGATCATCAACACCCATCCGGCCCTGCTGCCCGCCTTTCCCGGCGCCCACGGGGTGCGGGACGCGCTGGCCTACGGGGTCCGGGTCACCGGGACCACCGTGCACCTGGTGGATGCCGGAGTGGACACCGGCCCGATCCTGGCCCAGGAGCCCGTCCGGGTCGATCCGGCCGATGACGAGGCCGAATTGCACGAGCGCATCAAAGTTGTGGAGCGACGGTTGCTGGTGGAGGTTGTGGCCGCCGTCGCGACCCGCGGAATTGTCTCCGATGGACGAAAGGCAGTTATCCCTGATGAGCGAGTTCTCCGGTGAGTGAACGCACGCCGATCCGCCGGGCGCTGGTGAGCGTCTACGACAAGACCGGGCTCGTGGAGCTGGCGACCGCGCTGCACGCGGCCGGGGTGGAACTGGTGTCCACCGGCTCGACCGCGGCGCGGATCGCGGACGCCGGTATCCCGGTGACCAAGGTCGAGGACCTGACCGGGTTCCCGGAAACTTTGGACGGCCGGGTCAAAACCCTGCATCCGCGGGTGCACGCGGGCATTCTGGCCGATACCCGCAAGGCCGAGCACCTCGACCAGCTCACCGAACTGGGTATCGAGGCCTTCCAGCTGGTCGTGGTGAACCTCTACCCGTTCAGCGAGACCGTCGCGAGCGGCGCGAGCCCGGACGACTGCGTCGAGCAGATCGATATCGGCGGACCGTCGATGGTGCGCGCCGCGGCCAAGAACCATCCGTCGGTCGCCGTGGTGGTGAACACCGGCGACTACGACGAGGTCCGCAAGGCCGTCGCCGACGGCGGGTTCACGCTGTCCGAGCGTATCGCGCTGGCCGCCAAGGCTTTCCAGCACACCGCGAGCTACGACGTCGCGGTGGCGAACTGGATGGCGTCGACGCTGGTCGAGAAGACTGCCGAGGAGGCCGAGTTCCCGTCCTGGATCGGCGCGGTGTGGGACCGTTCGGCGGTGTTGCGCTACGGCGAGAACCCGCATCAGCGGGCCGCGCTGTACACCGACGGTGACGGCGGGCTCGGCCTGGCGCGGGCGCGGCAGTTGCACGGCAAGGAGATGTCGTACAACAACTACACCGACGCCGATGCCGCTCGCCGGGCCGCCTATGACCACGAGGCGCCCGCGGTGGCGATCATCAAACACGCCAACCCCTGCGGTATCGCGACCGGCGCGGATATCGCCGAGGCACATCGCAAAGCGCACGCCTGTGATCCGGTGAGTGCCTACGGCGGCGTCATCGCTACGAACCGCGAGGTCTCGGTGGCGATGGCCCAGCAGGTGGCCGAGATCTTCACCGAGGTGATCGTGGCGCCTTCCTACGCCGACGGTGCCGTCGAGGTGTTGCAGCGCAAGAAGAACATCCGCATCCTGATCGCCGAAGCGCCGGCCCCCGCGGGCGCCGAACACCGGCCGGTGAGTGGCGGGCTGCTGGTCCAGGAACGCGATGTGATCGACGCCGACGGCGACGATCCGGCGAACTGGACCCTCGCGGCCGGCGAAGCCGCGGACGCGGCGACACTCGCCGATCTCGAATTCGCCTGGCGCGCCTGCCGGGCCGTGAAATCGAACGCCATCCTGCTGGCCCATGACGGTGCGTCGGTAGGTGTCGGTATGGGTCAGGTCAACCGGGTCGATTCGGTACGGCTCGCCGTCCAGCGGGCGGGCGACCGGGCCGCGGGGTCGGTGGCGGCCTCGGACGCGTTCTTCCCGTTCCCCGACGGGCCGCAACTGTTGCTGGAAGCCGGTATCCGGGCGATCGTCCAGCCGGGCGGCTCGGTGCGCGACCAGGACACCATCGACGCGGCGCGGGCGGCCGGAGTGACCATGTATTTCACCGGGTCCCGGCACTTCGCCCACTGACAACGGCCAGCGCGGCAAACGCCGTGCGGCCCCTCGATCGCTGGGAAACGAGGGGCCGCACGGCGCGGGTCGACTGTCGGTCGGTCGAGTGTAGGTGGAACGCACAGGGGATCGGCTGTGCTGGACAGCGTGCAGGACAATGTGGTCGGCGCATCGATCGATCCAGGATTATTGTGCCCTCGCGCCCCGGTTCGTGCGGTTGAGCAGAGATGCCTCAGCACAAGAGAGGGGCGCAAGGATTGGGATCACCGAAAATGGCGCCGACAAGCACGAACATGGCGGCCGCCTCAGCCGAACCGCTGGAGATCGGGCCGCTCAGCGACGAGCCACTGGGTCCACCAACGCCGGAGCCACTGGAGTCACCCTGCACCGTGCGCGGTGCGGCGGGTGGGGCGGCTTCGAGCGGTAGTCCGGTCGCGGCCGCGGTGCCGGCACCGGCCGCCGAGCCGGCTGCGATCGCCAGCGCGGCGATACCACCGACGAGAGTTTTCTGCATATCCGTGTTCAACTTCTGTGGTTGTGGGCACGACCGGTGGCCGTGCGAGAAGCACGCTATGGCACAGTCCGACTACAGGTAAGCCGCGAGTTCCTCTGCCCAAGTTTTTGGGGGCACGAAATGCGTTGCGCTGCAAACCGCCCCGGGTCGACGGATACGCGGCCGCGTCAAGCAGCGCTGAGCACTTGCCGGTCGCCCAGCGGTGCGTCCAACTGGATCTCCAGCGTGCCGAAAACCGCCATCATCACGCACATCTTGTCGACGGCGTCGGCGCGCGTGCCGCTGCGGAGTTCGACGGTGACCGTGCTGTCGTCCTCGGTGGCGGTGGCGTCCACGCCGTAGCATTCGGGCACACCGGTTTCGAAATGGATGGCAATCCGGTCCTCGGCCACCTTCGTCCACGAGGCGAAGGGGATGGGATGGGCACCGACGATCGACGGGTCCGCGGTGAAGAGGTGGCCGGGTTCGGCTCCAGGGTCCTCGGTGGGAGTCGTGGGCGTATTCGCGGGGGCGGGTACAGAGGTCGGGGAGAGCCCGGGCTCCGGATCGGCGGTGCCGTCGCTACCGCAGGCCGAGACCACGAGGACGACGCCGAGAGCCAGAAGTGCCGTACATCCCCGCAGTGTGACCATGCGCACCACTGTAGTGGGCATCGGCTCCTTGCCGCCCGTACGTGGGCTCGGCAGCCGAACGCCCGGCGCCGCGTCGTGCGGGGCCGGGCGTCCGGGTGCGAATGTGGCGCCGCGTCAGCGGCTGGTGAAGGGGAGCAGAGCCATTTCGCGCGCGTTCTTCACCGCGACCGCGACCTGGCGCTGCTGCTGCGGGGTCAGACCGGTGACCCGGCGGCTGCGGATCTTGCCGCGATCGGAGATGAAGGTGCGCAGCAGATTCACGTCCTTGTAGTCGACCGTCTCGATACCCGCGGCGATCAGCGGGTTCTTCTTGGGCCGGCGGGCCTGTTCGGCGCGGACCTTCTTCGACGGGCCTCGTTTGACTGCCATATGACCGGTTCCTAACTCACGAGATCGGTGGGTTACCAGCTCGATTTGTGCACACCGGGCAACTCTCCTCGATGCGCCATCTCACGCACACGCACACGCGAAAGGCCGAACTTCCGGAGATAACCGCGCGGTCGCCCGTCGGCGGTGTCCCGATTGCGCAATCGTACCGGACTGGCGTCCCGGGGCAGTCGGCGCAGGGCCGCCTGGGCCGCCAGACGCTCGTCGTCCGGCGTGGAGGGTTTACGGATCAGTTCTTTGAGCTCGGCGCGCCGTTCGGCGTACCGGGCCACAACGGCGCGTCGCTGCTGGTTGCGGGCGATCTTGGACTTCTTGGCCATCAGCGCTCCTCCCGGAAGTCGACGTGCCGGCGGACCACGGGATCGTACTTCCGCAGCACCATGCGGTCGGGGTCGTTCCGGCGGTTCTTCCGGGTGACGTGGGTGTATCCGGTGCCCGCGGTGGAGCGGAGTTTGATCACCGGACGGATATCGGTCGATTTCGATGCCATCGGTGCGCTCAGATCCGTGTTCCGCGGGCGCGGAGGCGGGCCACCACGGCTTCGATCCCGTCCCGGTCGATGGTTTTGATGCCCTTGGCGGACACGTCGAGGGTGATCCGGCGGCCTTCGCTGGGCAGGTAGTAGGTCTTGCGCTGAATGTTGGGATCCCAGCGCCGGCTGGTGCGTTTGTGCGAATGCGAGACGGCCTTGCCGAATCCGGGTTTGCGGCCGGTGACCTGACAATGCGCCGACATGGGACTCCCTCCGACGTGAACGATGATGAAAATCGTTTTCGACAACGATGGGTCCACACTGTAGCGTGTGCCGGGTCGTAATTGAAAATCATTACCGAAAGGGTAGTGGTGTCCCAATCCGCATACCTCCCAGAAGTCATCGATCCCGGAGACCGCCGCACACCGGTCGTGGTGGTCGCCGGCCTGCACGGTGATCCGGCCGGTTCCGTCGACCTCATCGCGGACGCCCTCGGCACGGCCCCGGGCACCGTCGTGGTGCGCCACGACCTTGCCGAACTCGGGGAGGGAATCGTGCGCCGCACCGTGTCGCACGGCGGCACGGCCACCGTCTCGGTGCATGAACTGGCCCACGGCTGCGTCTCATGCACCTTGAAGGCAGATCTACTGCCGCTGCTGTGCACTCTCGCGGCCCGCGATTCGGTGCGCCGGATCGTGCTCGCCCTGGACCCGGCCATCGAAGCGGAGTCGGTGTGCCAGGGAATCGGCGAGGTGGTCGTGGCCGGTGTCGTCGGCCGGGTGGACGGTCCCGCGGCGCGGGACGTCCGGATAGCCGCCGTGCTCACCGGTATCGACGGGCGCACCTGGGTCCCGGCGGCGACCGGTGACGAAGCGCTGGACGAACTCGGCTGGGCATGGGCCGACGATGAGCGCACCCTCGCCCAACTGGCCGTCGGACAGGTCGATTTCGCGGATGCCCTGGTGATCACCGGAGGCGACGCCGTGGATCCGCTGGAGCGGGCCCGGCTGGGGGCGGTGCTGTCCCGGTTGGCGCCGCTGGCCCCGGCGCTGTGGACCGGCCCGGACGCCGCGGTGACCTCCGGAGCGGTCGAGGGACTGCTGGCCCGGATCCCGGCGGAGTCCCGGCGCGGACGGGTCTTCGACGCGCATGCCCCGCTGCTGCGCGGTCAACCGCCGCTGGGGGCGGAATGCGGTGTCGAACTGGTGGAATTCACCGCCGGACGGCCCTTCCACCCCGAGCGGCTGCACGAGGCGCTGGACGTGCTGTTCGAGGGTGTGGTCACGGCGCGTGGCCGGATGTGGCTGGCGACCCAGCCGGACGAGGTCGTGTGGCTGGAATCGGCCGGCGGGGGGCTGCGGATCGGCGGTGCCGGTCGCTGGCTGGCGGCGATGACCGAATCCGAACGCGCCGAGGCCGAGCCGGAGCGGCTGGCCATGGCCCGGTTGCGCTGGGACGACCGGTTCGGCGACCGCGACAATTCGCTGGTCGTCCTGGTCCACGCGGCCGACCCGGACGAGGTCCGGCAGGCACTGGACCGGGCACTGGTCGACGATGCCGAACTGCGGCTGGTCGAGCGGGCGCCGCATCAGGTGGCCCGCTGGTCGGATCCCTTCGGTGAATGGCATACCGACCCCTGCGATTCGGACGAACCGTATCCGGCCGCCACCGGTGAGGGCCGGGGCGGCGACACGGGCGAGCGCGCCCGGAAGGAGAAGTGATGAAAGCCGATATCCATCCCGATTACCATCCCGTGGTCTTCGAGGACGCGAGTACCGGGGCCCGGTTCCCGACTCGTTCCACGGCCACCGGCGACCGGACCGTCACCTGGACAGACGGCAATACCTATCCGTTGCTGACGGTGGACGTCACCGCGGATTCGCACCCCTTCTGGACCGGCGCGCACCGCCTGCTCGACACCCAGGGCCGGGTGGAGAAATTCGAACGCAGATACGGCCGGCGTGCCGGACGGACCCGGAAGGAGCACTGAGATGGCGGTACCGAAGCGGAGGATGTCGCGGTCCAATACCCGTAGCCGCCGGTCGAACTGGAAGGCCACCCCGCCGGATCTGGTTCCGGTCACGGTGGACGGTGTAGTGCATCGGGTGCCGCGGCGGCTGGTCGAGGCGGTCCGGCGCGGCCTGCTGGACCTGACACGCCGGTGAAGTGTCAGGCCCCCTAGATGCGAAAAGGCCGTGGAGACAGTCGTATCCGAGGAGGGTCGGGGGCCGATGGAACTCCGCGGGCAAACCTTTGGCAAGCACGATCATGGTCTTCACCTCGAACGATCGCCTGCTGAGAGATTGCGGACCGAAGTCGGGTGCGTTGCCGCTGGCCCGGGGGATATCCGGTGAGTACCGGAAAAACTCGGCGGACTACTGCCGCACCGGTCCATACCGGTTATCCTCGTGCGTGAGGGCGGGTCTCCCAGAGATGGGAGACCCGCTCATCGCCACTTTCGAGGGCTTTCGCCCCAACCTCCCCGGGCAATTCCGCCCGCTGTCGCGAGTCGCATTCCGCCGCGAGCGCCTGCGCGATATCACCCACCTGTCGCAGCAGCGCCAGGGCGAGCGCGGCCGGTAGCAGCAGCAGCGATACCGGCCACGGCAACTCCACTCGCTCCTGCTGGTCCCCGAGATCGGCGAGCGTGGCTTCCATTTCGCTGATCTCGACCCGTAATTCGGAGACCTCGGAGCGCAGACCGCGCACCTGCGCCCACAGCTCCCGCAGGAGCTTCTCCTGATCGGACAGCACGGTGTCGGTTTCCGCCCGGCTCAACGCGCCGGTTCCGGCAGTGGCTGAGCCCGCTGCGCGAGCGCTGCCGCCGCATTGGGCCGGGCGGCGGGCCGGATCTGCTCGTCCGCGGGGGACGCACTGCCGTTACCGCCTGCCGGGCCGCCGGTCTCGGCCGTACCGGGCTTCGTGGCGCGGGGAGTGTCGTCGGGGCGCTCCGGGGCCACCAGCACCGCGGTGATCGGAACGGCCAGGGCCAGCAGGCCGATGACGAACATCGGGAAGGCGTAGCCGAACAGTTCCATGCCCTGCGCGGGTTCGGCATCGGAGTCGAAGCGGAATTCCAGGGCGGCGACACCGGTGAAGTAGATGGCCGCCACGCCCGCACCGAACATCGCGATCGACCCGGCCCGGGCCGCCGGGAAGCGGAGCCGCTGAAAGAGGAACACGCACAGCGAGGAAGCGGTGACCACGACGACGATCGCGACAACGAAGAGCCCGATGTGCACCGAGACCGAACCCTGGATATCGATCGAGGCGAGCTGCAGCCACAGCATGATCCCGAACCCGAGACCGAGCCCGGCCGCCGCGTTCACCATGCGTTTGACCTCGAACTCACGACCGGCGAGGAGCAGGCCGAGGAAGACGGCGGCGACGGCGAACACCAGGGACAGGGTCAGGTCCGAGATGTCATAGCGCAGAATGCGGCCCGGAATGGATATGCCCAGCAATGAGACGGTGCTGGCCAGCCAGACCCCGATACCGCCGATGGAGACCGCGGCAGCGGCCACCCATACCGGGCGGAACCGGACCGAACGGCGTCCGTTCACCGCGCAGGCCAGGCCCACGAACATTCCGACCGCCGACACCCCGACGGTGAGCAGGGTCAGCCAGTAGCCCATGGTGAACAGATCGGCGGTCTCGACCGTTTCCGCGGCCAGCACCTCAACCATGCCGGGCGACTCCCTCGTATTCCTGAGCCTTCAAACGGTTGATCGCGTACTCGGTGACGGCGGCCAGCGCCTGCCGGACCTCTTTCGCGTCACGGGCATCGATATCCACGATCGGCACACCCTCGCGTACCGACAGCGCCTCGCGCAGTTCGGCCATGGCGAACCGCGGCGAGTTCGGGAACCGGTTGACCGCGATCAGGAACGGCAGATTGCGGGCCTCGAAGAAATCGACGGCCGCGAAACTGTCCTCCAGCCGGCGCGCGTCCACCAGCACCACCGCGCCGATGGCGCCGCGGATGAGGTCGTCCCACATGAACCAGAACCGGCGCTGACCGGGCGTACCGAACAGGTACAGCGTCAGGTTGCCCGGCAGGATGATGCGGCCGAAATCCATTGCGACCGTGGTGGTCCGCTTGTCCGGGGTGTCGTCCAGATTGTCGACGCCGTCGGAGAAGCTGGTGACCATCGCCTCGGTACGCAGCGGCACGATCTCCGAGACCGCGCCCACGAAAGTTGTTTTGCCCGCGCCGAATCCACCGGCCACGACGATCTTGGTCGACGCGACCCGGGTCTCGGTCTCCCCCGCACCACCACCCTGGCTCTTGCTAAAGGGCTCGGAGTCCACGCAATGTCCTCTCCATCAGCGACCGGCGTTCGTCGTAACTCGCCTGCTCGGTCAAAGTCGAATGCACTCGCAGGTTGCCGTCCACGACGAGGTCACCGATGACGACGCGGACCATACCGAGCGGGCGATCGAGATGCGCGGCGATTTCGGCAACCGACAGCTGGTGGGTTCCGAGCCGGAGGATCTCGGCTCGGATGTCACCGGACGGCCAATCGAATTGTGCATGATAGGAGATGGTTTCGATAACCGCCTCCATCGGCAGGTCGACTGCGGGCTGGGTTCGGCCGGCGGTGATCGCGTACGGGCGGACACGTCCGGCCCGGCGCGGGCTGTTGGGCTGCGCAGGGGCGCTGAACCGATAGGCACCGGTGTTGTACTGCGAGGAACCGGGTCCGAAGTTCTGTGCGCCCGGACCGTAGTTCCGATCAGGGGAGCCGAATCCGGGTCCGCCGGTGTGTGGATCGGGCAAGCCATGGCCGAATTGGGACATGGTGCTCAGACGGTGGATCGGGCGGTCGCGCTGACGACCGAACCCACGCGATCGACCAGCAGGGCCATCTCGTAGCCGATCCGGCCGATATCGTGCTGCTTGTTGGCGAGTACCGCGATATGCGAGCCGTTGCCGACGCTCATGACCAATAGGTAGCCGCGCTGCATCTCAACGATCGACTGCATCACCTTGCCGCCGTCGAACAACTGGGCCGCGCCGGTGGCGAGACTGGCCAGGCCCGCGGTCACCGCGGCGAGCTGTTCGGCACGATCGGCGGGCAGATGGGGGCTGACAGCTTGCAGCAGGCCGTCCGCGGAGACCAGGACGGCATGGGAGACACCCGGCACGTCCCGGGTGAATCTGGCGACCAGCCAGTTCAGGTTCTCGTCCGTGCTGCTCTTCGGGTCGTCGGTCATACAAGCCCTCCGTCATTGTTCTGCGCGTCGGCCCGCCCACTGCGGACCCCGCTCAGGTGTCTGGTCAGATTGCTCCGGATCTCCGCCGGGTCCCGGGGGGCCTCGTCTTCGACAGGGGTCAGCCCGCCGGGTACGAGCTGCGCGCCCGGTCGGCGGATGGGGAGCCCGTTCGCGGTCTTGGAGTCCGAGCTCGGCTTGGCGGCGTCCTCCGCGGCCAGCCAGCCGATATCGGCGGGAGTGGTCCAGTCCTGGCGCGGCCGGTCCTGCGCGGTGGCCGGCTCGACCAGCCATTCCGAGACCATACGCTGGTAGATCGGCGTGGGGGTTTCACCGCCGACCGGCTGCAGCCGGGAAGAGGTGGTCGTGGCCGGCGCCGGCTCGTCGCGGCGCGGCTCGGCGCGGCCGAAGAGGTCGTTGTGGTCCATGCCCGGCCGCCGGATCGGCAAGCCGGAGCGGGCGGTGACCGCCGGCGGCTCCGGTTCGGACGACGAACGGTGTTCGGTGGTGCTCGGTGGCGGGGTCTCGACCGGCGCCGGGAAGGACTGGGACTTGTAGGTCTCCGACCACAGTCCGGTGGGCGAGTCGTCGGCTTCCGGGGTGTCGGGGACCGGATCGAACGCCGAGAAGGTGTCCCGGGATCCGCTGCCGTTCGCCGTGTCCTTGCCGGGGGCCGCGGGACCGTGCGTGGACGGGCGGCGCTGCGGCAATCCGGTGGACGTGGTGCCGAAACTCGAGGTCACGGGGGCGGGGGTGAGCGGCCGCACCGCGGGGAGATCGGTCCGCGAGGTCCACGAATCCGAGGACGGCAGGTCGGGTACCGGGGTCAGCTGCCGCGGCACCGCCGGTGAGGGGAGCTGCGGCAGCTGCGAAGTGTGCTGGAGTCGCGGCGGGGCCGCGGAGAGGTCGGCGGCGAGGACGTTCGAGTTGTCGGGCCCGGTATCGGGTGAGATCAGCAGACCCGGCAGATGCAGGCTGGCGGTGATACCCGGCTGCTGCGCCATGGTCGAGGTACGGCGCAGGCCGACGGTGATCTGATGCCGTTTGGCCAGCCGGCCGACGACGAAAAGACCCATCCGGCGCGCGGTTTCGACATTGATCTCACCGCCGGAGGCCAGGCGCGCATTGGCAGCCTGCAGGTCCTCGTTGGCCATACCCAGTCCCCGGTCGGTGATCTCGATGAGGTACCCGCCGTCGACCGCGCGGGAGACGGTCACCGCCACCGGCGTATTGGGCGGGGAGTACCGCAGCGCATTGTCGATGACCTCCGCGAGCAGGTGTTCGATATCGACCGCGGGCTCACCGGCGACGACACCCTCGGGCACATGACCGATCTCGACCCGCTGATAGTCCTCGACCTGGGAAACCGCACTCCACAGCATATCCGAGAGCGGGACCGGTTCGAGCTGGCCGCGACGCAGCGCGGTACCGGCCAGCACGAGCAGGTTGTCACCATTGCGCCGCATTCGCGTGGCGAGATGGTCGAGCCGGAACAGGTTCTGCAGCCGCTTCGGATTGTCCTCGTCGTGCTCGAGTTCCTCGATGATGCCGAGCTGCTGTTCCACCAGCGACTGGCTGCGCCGGGACAGGGTCTCGAACATGTTGCCGATCTGCACGCGCAGACGGGCCTGGTCGGCGGCCAGATTGAGGGCCTGCTGGTGCATTTCGTCGACCGCCCGGGCGAGCTGGCCGATCTCCTCGGTGCCCTGGACGCCGACCGGTTCGATCTCCGGGGTCTCGGCGCCCCCGCGGACCTGCTCGAGTTCCTGGGGAAGACGCACATGGGCCACTTCCAGCGCGTCCCGGCGCAGCCGGCGCACCGGGACGACCAGGGTCCGGGCGACCGCGAGCGCGAGGGTCAGACCGCCGAGCAGGGCGGCGATGAGCAGTGCGGTCTCGCGCAGCGCGCTGTTCTGGGCGGAAACCGTCGCATGGTGCAGCGCGCCACTGATGGTGGCGATCAGCTGGTCGGTGGTGACCTGGTAGGCATGGGAGCTGGTATCGAGGGATTTCAGTGCGGCGGGATCGGTCATCGCGCCCTGGGTGCCCTGGCTGAAGATCGCCAGCCGGGTCTGCACCGCGTCCAGGAGCGGCCGCATATTGCCGGCCACATCCGGCATGATCTGGCCGTACTGGTGGATCATGGTGAGTTCGGCGCCACCCGAGGTGAGCACCCGGGCGCGCATGGCCGGATTGTCCTCGGCGGTGGGCGAACTGATCACCAGGCGCTGCGCGGTCAGCGACCGCCGTGCGTTCTGGATGGCGCTCACCTGCAGGAAGTAGCGCTGGATCGACAGGTCCTCGACGGTGGGCGACTGCGCGAGCGCGTTACCGATCCGGACCGCGATCTCGTCGGCCTGGTCGCCCACCATGGCGGGCGACCCGTTGCTGAGGCCGCTGCGCATGGTGCTGCCGATGGTGAGTGCCGAGGACAGTTCGCGGGAGACCGCCGGCCGGACCTGGTTGGAGTCCAGTGCCCGTTCCAGGGTTTCGTGGGCCGCATCGAAACCGGCGAGGGCCGCGGCGGCCCGCGGGTCGCGGTTGTCGGCCCAGCCGGCGGTCGCGGTGACCGCGAGGTGTTCGGCGGCGGCGTTGTAGCCGACGATGGGCGCGATGATGCGGGACTGGTCGGTCGCGGCCTCGAGCTGTTCCAGGGTGCGCAGCTCGTTGTTGATCCGTAGCACCGCGAAGAGGGTTGCCAGGATGACCGGCAGGACCAGGACGATGCCGACCTTGCGGGTGACCGACCAGTTGGACAGGCTGAATTGCCACGGTCGCGGGGTTTCCATCCGCCTCTGTCGCCTCCGCATCACGATCGACCTCTTTTCGGCGCGTGGGCGTTTCATTTATGATTCACTTCACACCGAACCAACCGGAGGTCTAGTTTTTACCGATCGGAACATACCGTGCATGTTAGCGGCGGGCAATCGGGACGTTCAGACGGTTATACCGCGAATAAAGCGGATGTGGAACAGGTTTCGTGGCATATCACAGGGTGGTAATGGATCGTCCGGTTGTCGGACGAATTCCCAGGTGAAGATGCCTGCGCGCGGGAACGTCGAGAGTTGGTCTTCATTGGGTCGACCGTCCGGTACCTTCCCGCGAGGGGGAAGTTCCGCCCGATATTCGACCCAGGTCCGGAAAATCCGTCCGGCGAAACCAGTGGTCAGCCGACTCGCGGCGCGGCGGGCCCTCTCAGTAGCCT
This sequence comes from Nocardia sp. NPDC002869, assembly GCF_046764065.1. Taxonomy (NCBI): domain Bacteria; kingdom Bacillati; phylum Actinomycetota; class Actinomycetes; order Mycobacteriales; family Nocardiaceae; genus Nocardia; species Nocardia sp. NPDC002869. The sequence goes on along the minus strand of NZ_JBKOOL010000140.1, from coordinate 2,953 downwards.
CTCAGTCGCTGCGGTCAAACTGGTGTTATGCGGATTCTGGTGGTCGACGACGATCGTGCCGTGCGGGAGTCACTGCGCCGGTCGCTGACCTTCAACGGGTATACCGTCGACCTGGCGGTCGACGGTATCGACGCATTGGAGAAGGCGACCGCCGACCGCCCGGACGCGCTGGTACTCGATGTCATGATGCCGCGGCTGGACGGACTCGAAGTGTGTCGGCGGCTGCGCAGCACCGGAGACGATCTGCCCATCCTGGTGCTGACCGCGCGCGATTCGGTATCCGAGCGAGTGGCGGGTCTCGATGCCGGCGCCGACGACTACCTGCCCAAACCGTTCGCGCTGGAAGAACTGCTGGCCCGGCTGCGCGCCCTGCTGCGCCGCCGTGTCCCGGATGCCGGCGAGATCTCCGAGGCGATGCACTTCGCCGACCTCTCACTCGACCCGGTCACCCGGGAGGTCGCCCGCGGTCCGCGGTCCATCTCGCTGACCCGCACCGAGTTCTCCCTGCTCGAAATGCTCATGTCCAACCCGCGCCGGGTGCTGACCCGCGGCCGGATACTCGAGGAGGTCTGGGGCTACGACTTCCCCACCTCCGGTAACGCCCTGGAGGTCTATATCGGTTATCTGCGCCGGAAAACCGAGGCCGCCGGCGAACCCCGACTGATCCACACCGTGCGCGGCGTCGGGTACGTCCTGCGTGAAACGCCCCCGTAGGCGCGGATATGGCACGCACCCCCCGTTCCGCGGCGAAGAAACATTCGGTCGCGCCGCTGGGCGGCCCCTGGCCGGACGAGCCGGCCCCCATGCGCCCCCCGACCCCGCTGACCCGCACCGTATCCCTGCGGTGGCGGGTCACCCTGCTGGCCGCCTCGCTGGTGGCGATTTTCGTGGCGATCACCTCGATCGCCGCCTACGCCATGGTCGCCCGCGCCCTCTACGGTCAGGTCGACGCGCAGCTGCGGGCCCGCGCCGCCACCATGATCAGCGGCGATATCGACAGCATGGCCTTCCAGTCGCTGGGCGTGGCGACCCTGTTCTCCAACGATATCGGCGTCGCGCTGATCTATCCGCCTGCCAACCCGGAGTCCACCCAGCGCCCCGGCCTGCCCGCCTATATCCCGCCGCAGCCGACCACCCCGCCCATCGGTACCGAGGAGATCGCCGTGGCGCAGGGCACCCGCGATTCGTCGCTGCGCACCTACAACAATCAGCGGGTACTGGCCGAGCGCATGGATTCCGGCGTGACCCTGATCATCTCGCAACGCCTGGAACCGACTCGCGAGGTGCTGGACCGGCTGGCCTGGCTGCTGTTCGCGGTCGGCGCCTCCGGGGTCGTCCTCGCCGCCGGCGCCGGCACCACTGTCGGGCGGACCGGGCTGCGTCCGATCGCCCGGCTGACCGCCGCCACCGAGCGGATCGCGCGCACCGACGATCTCACACCGATCCCGGTGACCGGTGACGACGAGCTCGCCCGGCTCACCGAGAGCTTCAACACCATGCTGCGCGCCCTGACCGAATCCCGGGACCGGCAGCGGCGGCTGGTCGCCGACGCCGGCCACGAACTACGCACCCCGCTGACCTCCCTGCGCACGAATATGGAGCTCCTCATCGCCTCGAGCCGCCCCGACGCGCCCGCCATCCCCGAGGAGGATATGGCCGAACTGCGCTCGGATGTGATGGCGCAGATCGAAGAGTTGTCCAACCTGGTCGGGGATCTGGTGGACCTGGCCCGCGAGGACGCCCCGGAAACCGTCTACGAGCGGGTCGATCTCGGTGAGGTGACCGAACGCGCACTGGAACGGGTCCGCCGCCGCGGCGCATCCGATTTCGCCGCCGAATTACGCCCCTGGTTCGTGTACGGGCACGACGCCGCACTGGAACGCGCGATTCTCAATGTTCTCGACAACGCCGCCAAATGGAACCCGCCCGGCGAACAGGTCCGCGTACTGATGGCCGAGACCGGCCGCGGGCTTCTGGAATTATCGGTCGACGATGCCGGGCCCGGTATTCCACCGGGCGAACGCGAGCTGGTCTTCGAGCGTTTCTATCGCACCACCGCCTCACGTTCCATGCCCGGTTCCGGGCTCGGCCTGGCAATTGTGAAACAGGTCGTGACCAAACACGGCGGCACTATTGCCATCGACACCTCCGAGCGCGGTGGCGCGCTCATCCGCATCGTGTTGCCGGGTGAAAACCCGTCGCCCGAGGAATATCGTGCGGAAAGCGGAGGTAGCGAATAATTCGGGAGGGCCGGAAATATTTTCCGGTTGGGCCCGGGTGCCGGAAATTGCGGCAGAATACGGGTCGCCTGGAACAGGAAAAGGGGGCGCGAGTGAATGGTGGGCGGGGACGCCGACGGCTGGTGCCGGAGTCTGGGGAATGTGCCGCTCTGGGGGAAGGGAGAGTGGGCGTGCATGTGGGGTGGGGTTAGCGGGTGGGGCGAGAGGTGGGCGTACTCGCGTCGGCGGGATACAAGGCGCGCACGAGGCCCGGCGCGGAAGCCTTTTCTGGAGGTGAGAGGTGGGCTTGCTCGCGCGGGCCGGGGACGAACGTGTCCATGAGGTCGGCGCGGACCCTGTGGAGGTGGGGTGTGGGCTTGCTCGTGAAGGTGGGGAGTGGGCTTGCTCGCGCGGGCCGGATACAGACGTGCCCACGAGGTCGGCGCGGGCCCTGTGAGGGTTGGGGTGGGGGCTTGCTCGTGAAGATGGGGTCCGGGCTGCGGGAAGGTGGGGTTCGGGCTGCTCGTGAAGGTGGGGTGTGGGCTGCTCGTGAAGGTGGGGTGTGGGCTGCTCGTGAAGGTGGGGTGTGGGCTGCTCGTGAAGGTGGGGTGTGGGCTTGCTCGTGAAGGTGGGGAAGTGGGCTTGCTCGTGAAGGTGCTGTGTTTTTTGGCGCGCCTCCGGCGCGCGGGGTTGAGGCCCCCTTGGTCTCGCCGTTTCGGCCTCGAGACTCGCGC
>NZ_JBKOOL010000139.1:0-15574 GCF_046764065.1 Nocardia sp. NPDC002869 | reverse complement strand
TGGGGAGCCCGAGTCCCTGGCCCCGTGCCCACGGCCGGGTCCCTTCACGCACGCGGGTCGCGCACCTTTGCCCGGTTGCGCGACCCGCGAATCCCCGCCGACGCGAGGCCGGACGGCTCAGTCCGGATTCCCTCCGGTGTCCGGCGCATCGGATCCGGAGTCACCGGTCGAGCCCAGCAGCTCCTCGAGGGCCGTGCGGCCGATCCGGCGGAACGCTCGGCGCGGACGCGCCTGTTCCAGGGTCGCGACCTCCAGCGAACCGAACCCGAGGGAGCGCTTGTCCTTATCCGCGCCTTCGCTGGACTGCAGTGCCGAGACCGCGACGCGCAGCGCCGCGGCCAGGTCCAGGCCCGGCTGGTAGGAATCCTTCAGCGCGCTCACTATGGGCTCCGTGGTGCCGCCCATCACCACGTATTCGCGCTCGTCGACGATCGATCCGTCGAAGGTGATCCGATAGAGGACCGACTCCGGCTCCTGCTCCGGGTAACCGACCTCGGCGACGCAGATCTCCACCTCGTAGGGTTTGAGCTGGTCGGTGAAGATCGATCCCAGGGCCTGGGCGTAGGCGTTGGCCAGCGCCCGGCCGGTCACGTCGCGACGGTCGTATTGATAGCCGCGCAGATCGGCCTGCAAGATGCCGCCCCGGCGCAGATTCTCGAACTCGTTGTACTTGCCGACGGCGGCGAAACCGGTCCGGTCGTAGAGTTCGCTGACCTTGTGCAGGGTCGCCGACGGATTCTCCGCGACGAACACCACCCCCTGTTCGTAGGCGAGCACCACGACACTGCGCCCCCGGGCGATACCTTTGCGCGCGAGCTCGGTCTTGTCGCGCATGATCTGCTCGGCGGACGCATACAGCGGCAGGGTCATGCCCGGGCGCTCCCTTCCTCTGCGGCCTGACGGTCGGCGGCGATACCGCGCGCGATCTCCTCGAGCCGGGATTCGGCCACCTCGACGGCGCCCTCGTCATCGATCAGGATCGCGGTCGGGTAGATCCCGCGCAGCAGATCCGGCCCGCCGGTGGCGGTATCGTCGTCGGACGCGTCCACCAGGGACTCGACCGCGATACGCAGGGCGCGGTCGGCGTCGATCCCCTTGGAGTACAGCTTCTTCAGCGAGGTCCGCGCGAACATGGAGCCGGAGCCGACGGCGGTGAATCCGAACCGCTCCTCGCTGCGCCCGCCCACCACGTCGTAGGAGACGATGCGCCCGGCCCGGTCCGGATCGGTGGCCTGCTGGTCGTAGCCGACCAGCAGCGGCACCACCGCCAGGCCCTGCAGGGCGGCCGGCAGGTTGTCGCGCACCATCTTCGACAGTTTGTTGGCCTTGCCGTCGAAGGTGAGGGAAACGCCTTCGATCTTCTCGTAGTGCTCGAGTTCCACCGCGAACAGGCGGACCAGTTCGATGGCCATGCCCACGGTCCCGGCGATACCGGTCGCCGAGTAGGTATCGGTGATATGGACCTTCTCCACATCGCGACCCGCCAGCAGATTGCCCTGGGTGGAGCGCCGGTCACCGGCGATCAGGACACCGCCGCGATAGGACACCGCGACCACGGTGGTGCCGTGCGGTGCGATATCCCCCGCGGCACCGCCGCCGGGGTTTCCGGCGGCGGTGGGCTGGCTCAGGGCGTCGAATCCGCTGGCCGGCAGAAGATCCGGGGCGTGTTGACGCAGATGTTCGGAAAAGGACGAGAGGGCGTACCCCAGTTGGAGACGCAAGGGGTCACCTGCGGTCACTGGCCACCTTTCTGCACGTAGGCACGAACGAAGTCTTCGGCGTTCTCTTCGAGCACATCGTCGATCTCGTCGAGCAGGTCGTCGGTGTCCTCCGCCAGCTTCTCGCGCCGCTCCTGACCCGCGGCGTCTACGCCGTCGACGCCTTCGTCATCGTCGCCGCCCCCGGCGCGTTTGGTCTGCTCTTGTGCCATCGCAGCCGACCTCCTCTGTTTCCACCGACCGGCCGCGCTCGCGTACCGGACGAATCGTGAGCACCCCTGTGCTCGTTCTTCAACACTACCCAGCCCGGACGACACGTAGTCGGATTACGTCCCACCCGGGTGGCCGAGACCTGCGGGGGCCTTTCCGGCGAACACTCAGGTGGTGAGCTGTCGCACCAGGTCAGCGGCGGTATCTACACCGTCGAGAAGTTTTCCGACGTGCGCTTTGGTGCCGCGGCGGGGCTCCAGGGTGGGAATGCGGACCAGCGAATCACCACCCAGGTCGAAGATCACCGAGTCCCAGCTCGCGGCGGCGATATCGGCGCCGAACCGACGCAGGCATTCCCCGCGGAAGTAGGCCCGGGTATCGGTGGGCGGTTTGGTCATGGCGTCGAGCACCTGCTGTTCGGTGACGAGCCGCTTCATGGACCCGCGCGCCACCAGCCGGTTGTACAGGCCCTTGTCCAGGCGCACATCCGAGTACTGCAGATCCATCAGATGCAGCTTCGGCGCCGCCCAGCCCAGGCCCTCGCGGCTGCGCATCCCCTCGAGCAGGCGCAGCTTGGCCGGCCAGTCCAGCAGGTCGGCGCATTCCATCGGATCGCGTTCCAGCAGATCCAGCACCATCGACCAGTTGTCGAGCACATCGCGCACCCGCTCGTCGTCGTTGCCCTGCTCCTCGACGAACTTCGCGACCCGTTCGTGGTAGAGCCGCTGGATCGCCAGCCCGGTGAGTTCCCGGCCGTCGGCCAGGGCGACCGTGGCGCGGAGGGTGGGGTCGTGGCTGATGGTGTGGACCGCGGTGACCGGGCGGGCCAATTGCAGATCGGACAGATCGGCGCCGGATTCGATCAGGTCCAGCACCAGCGCGGTGGTGCCGACCTTCAGATAGGTCGACATCTCGGCCAGGTTGGCGTCCCCGATGATCACATGGAGGCGGCGATATTTGTCGGCGTCGGCGTGCGGTTCGTCGCGGGTGTTGATGATCCCGCGTTTGAGCGTGGTCTCCAGCCCCACCTCGACCTCGATGTAGTCCGAGCGCTGCGAGAGCTGGTAGCCCGCGTTGTCGCCGGACTGCCCGATCCCGACCCGGCCGGACCCGCAGATCACCTGCCGCGAGACGAAGAACGGGGTGAGCCCGAGAATTACCGCGTTGAACGGGGTTTCGCGGCTCATCAGGTAATTCTCGTGGGTGCCGTAGGAGGCGCCCTTACCGTCGACATTGTTCTTGTACAGCTGCATCCGGGGTGCGCCGGGAACGCTGGACGCGTGCCGGGCAGCCGCCTCCATCACCCGTTCACCGGCCTTGTCCCAGATCACCGCGTCGAGCGGATCGGTGACCTCCGGCGCGGAATACTCCGGATGCGCGTGGTCGACGTAGAGGCGGGCGCCGTTGGTCAGGATCATATTCGCCGCGCCGACCTCGTCGGCATCGATCACCGGCGCCGGACCGTTCATCCGGCTCAGATCGAAACCGCGGGCGTCACGCAGGGGCGACTCGACCTCGTAGTCCCATCGGGTGCGCTTGGCGCGCGGCACCCCCTCGGCCGCGGCATAGGCCAGAACCGCCTGGGTAGAGGTGAGGATCGGGTTGGCCGACGGCTCGGTGGGGGTGGAGATCCCGTATTCGACCTCGATACCGATGATGCGCTGCATGGGTTCGAGCGTAGGCGACGGACGGCGAATCATCCGTCGAGTGGTACTTCCGGCCGATGCCGTGGCGTAGCCCGCGATCACATGCTCTGACCATGACCCGCACTGTCGCCGACCCCCTCTCCCCCGGCCCGAATCCGCCGCGTCCGCCCCGGCTCGCGGCCCTGGATGTACTGCGCGGAATCGCGATCCTGGGCACGCTGGGCACGAATGTCTGGATCCTGACCGACCCAGAGGGCCTGACGGGATATCTGCACCGGATCTCGATCTCCCCCACCGACGGCTGGATGTGGGCCGAGAAGGTGCTGCAACAACTGGCCCAGGGCAAATTCCTGGGTCTGCTCACGGTGATGTTCGGTATCGGCCTGGCCATCCAGCAGACCTCGGCCCGCCGGGCCGGGCGCCCCTGGCCGGGCGGATACCCCTGGCGCGCCGCACTGCTGTTCCTCGACGGCCTGCTCAATTTCCTCCTGATCGCCGAATTCGACGTACTCATGGGGTACGCCGTGACGGCGGCGATCGTCGCGTTCCTGCTCACGCGCAGCGGGCGGGCACAGGGCCGGTGGCTCTACACGATGCTCGGCGTGCACCTCACCCTGATCGCGCTCTACGCCGTCTCGCTGGTCCTGGCGGAGCCCGCCGCCCCGCAGGAGCGGGCGCCGCTGTCCCCGAACCCGTACGCCGACGGCTCGTTCTGGGATCTGGTGCTGTTCCGGGCCGAGCACGCACTGGTGTTCCGCGTGGAAACGATCGTCATCCTGCCGCTGTCGATCGTGCTGTTCCTGGTGGGCGCTCGCCTGTTCCATGCCGGTGTGTTCCTGCCCGAAGGAGCGCGCCTGCGGCGCCGGCTCCTGCTCGCGGGTTTCGGCGTGGCCGCGCCGATCGATCTGCTGGCCGGTCTGGCAGGCGGCGGCGATCTGGTGCTGATCACCCGCTATGTGGTGGCGCCGGTGGTCTCGCTGGGCATCCTGGCGCTGGTCGCCGAGTTCTCTGTGCGCCGCTCCCGCACCGGTTTCGCCGGACGCCGGCTGAGCGAGATCGGCCGGGCCGCGCTGAGCTGCTACATCCTGCAGAACCTGGTGGCGTCGATCCTCTGTTACGGCTGGGGGTTCGGGCTGGCCGCGCGGTTCGCCCCGGAAGCCCGGGTGCCGTTCACCGTCGCTGTCTACGTGACCGTGTGCGCGGTGATCGCACTGTTCGCGCACTGCTGGCTGCGCCGGTTCGAACGCGGTCCGGTGGAGTGGTTGTGGCATTCGAGTTACCGGCTCCTGAATCGGGCATAGCCATCGCGCTGCGCTGATACGCCTGCCACAGTGAGCAGACACACCCGGTCGCCGTACTGCTACCGGCCCGGGTAGCTGCCACCATTGACCCGGCCGTAACGGCAGACGACCGGCCCGCGCCCGGGCCGGGACCGCAGCTTCGACGGAGGACACAATGGGGACCGACAGCACCGGCGACGAACCCGGCGCACACGCCGTACCGAGTGGGGAGGGCGATACCGACACCCGCGCCCGGGCCCGGCGTCGAATCCGTATCTGGGCCGGTCCGATCGTGGTGGCCACGCTGCTGATGGCCCTGCTTTCGACGATGTATCTGGGCTATGTCGTCAATCCGGAGAAGAATCTGCACGATTTCCCGATCGCGCTCGTGAACCAGGACGACGGCGATATCCGCGACGGACAGCAGATAGATATCGGTGACCAGATCACCTCGGCGCTCACCGAGCGCGTCCCGGCGGACAAGGTGGATCTGCGGGTCACCGGCATCGGCGAGGCCCGGCGCCTGCTCGACAACGGCGAGGTCTACGGCGCGATCATCCTGCCCAGCGATCTGTCCAAACGCCTGTCGATACTGGGTGCGGGCAGTGTGGTGCCCGGCGATATCCAGCAGCCGTTGATCACCGTCGTGACCAATCCGCGGACCGGGACCTTCGCCACCCAGATCACCCAGATCATCGCCCGCCAGGCGCTGACACAGGTGAACGCCGAGGTCGGCAAACAACTCACGGCAACAGTCGACAGCGAACTGAGCTCCGGCCCCGGTGGCGGCACCCAGCTCTCCGGCGCGTCCCGGCTGATGCTGGCCGAACCGATCGATGTGCTCATCGAGCAATACCGGCCGCTCCCGGACGGGACCGGGCAGGGCCTGTCCGCGTTCTTCTACACCCTGCTGATCGTGCTGGCCGGTTTCACCGGCGCCATGATCGTGCACACCATGGTGGATTCGGCGCTGGGTTTCGTTCCCACCGAATACGGGCCGTGGTTCGTGCACCATCCGACCGCCCCGCATTCCCGGGTCCGCACCCTGCTGCTGAAGTGGGGGGTGATGGCCGTGGTGGCACCGATCGCCTCTGGGTTGTTCGTCGGTATCGCCACCCTGCTGGACGTACCGCTCGAACACGGGCTCGCGCTGTTCCTCTTCGGCACCCTGGCGATCCTCGCGGTCGGGGTCACGGCACTGTCCGTACTCGCGGTGTTCGGGTCGGCCGGTCTGCTGATCAACCTGATCCTGTTCATCGTGCTCGGACTGCCCTCGGCCGGCGCCACCATCCCGCTGGAGGCCACCCCGCACTACATGGCCTGGCTGGCCGCCTTCGAACCGATGCACCAGATCTACCTGGGTATCCGCGCCATCCTGTACTTCGACGCCCACGGCAACCCCGGACTGGCGCGCGGGGTCTGGATGAGCCTGGCCGGGCTGGCCATCGGCCTGGTTTTCGGTCTCGTCTTCACGATCCTCTACGACCGCAAAGGCCTCGAGCGCCGCAGCAGCCGTTGAACGCCGGCACGGGCCCGGCCGGCGACACCGGCCGGACTGCGCAAGATCGGTCAAGCGCACCGGCCGGCCGACCCGCCAGACTCGACGGGTGAGCAACCGACGGGACCGACTACGGGAACTGCTGGACGCCGTTCTCGACGAAGACAACACCACGCTCGGGCAGATGGCCGCCGGCGCCTACGCCTCGCGGTACCACTTCGCCCGGCAGTTCAGTCGCGGTACCGGCGAGTCCCCGGTGGGCCTGCGGCGACGGGTGCTGCTGGAGCGCGCGTGCTGGCAGCTCGGCGGCGGCGCGGCGGTGACCGAGGTGGCCTTCGCGGCGGGTTACGACACGGTGGAGGGGTTCAGCAGGGCGTTCACGCGGGCGTTCGGCCACCCGCCGAGCGCGACCCCGCCGCTGACGGGCCGGACCCCGCGCTGGCTGCCCGCGGCGAACGGAATCCACTTCCATCCGCCCATGTCGCTGTGGGTCGAGGGGGAACCGAGAGGACGATCCGATATGGACCCGACCGCACTGCTGCTGCACCACGACCTCGAGGACACCGCACTCCTGGTGAAGGCGGCCATCGGGTTGACCGAGGAGCAGTACCGGCGAGCGCGGGGCAGCACCGGGACCGTTCTCCCCTGGGACGGCCCCGAGGACTCGATCGCCGCGGTACTGCACCATCTGATCCGCAGCAAGGAGTGCTGGCTGGCCTCGATCGAGGGAGCCGACACTCCCGCGGCCGGCGACGACGACCCGCCCGCGCTCATGGCACGCCTCGACGAGGTAGGCCCCCGATGGCTGGATACGGTCCGCGAGATCGACCGGCGCGGCGGCTGGGGCGACACTCTGATCGATGCCCTGTGCGAGCCGCCGGAGAGTTTCGTCCTCGGCAGCGTGATCGCGCACGTGCTCACCTACTCCGCGTATCGCCGCCAGTTGGTGCGGTACTGGATACGCGATACATCACCCGATGATGCCGTCGGCTGGGGCGACCCGATCGACTGGCTGCGAAGGAGAGACTGAATGACCACCCGGGCGACCGGTCCCCGGACCGTCTACTACACGGCGAGCAGCCTCGACGGCTTCATCGCCACCCCCGACCACTCCCTGGACTGGCTGCTGTCCCGGGAGGCCGACAACGACAACGGGCCGATGGGGATGACCGCGTTCATGGCCGGTGTCGGCGCGATCGTCATGGGCGCCAACACCTACCAGTGGCTACTCGACAACGAGAGTGCACAACCCTGGCCCTACGAGGTCGCGACCTGGGTCTGCACCCATCGTGAGTTCGCCCCGCGCACCGACGGCGATGTGCGCTTCACCCAGGACCCGGTGGAACTCGTCCACAAGTCGATGACCGAGGTGGCGGCCGGTAAGAATCTGTGGGTCGTCGGCGGCGGCGAACTCGCGGGACAGTTCGCCGATCGCGGTCTGCTCGACGAGGTGATCGTCTCGATCGCCCCGGTGACTCTGGGCGCGGGCGCACCACTGCTGCCACGCCGGCTGGAGCTGCGGGTCGACGAGGTGGCGGGTAACGGGGAATTCGCCTGCGCGCGCTACACGGTGGTCGCACCGAGCGGATGATCGGCGAGGTGCGGTCGCCCGGGACGACCGCACCGCCCAGCGGACGCGGGCGGGCGGGAAACCACCGCAATCCGCGCACGGCCGGAGCGGATGCGGAGGTACGCACAGAGCGCACGGCCGGAGCGAACGCGGAGGTACGCACAGAGCGCACGGCCGGAGCGAATGCGGAGGTACGCCTACCCGGAGGAAACCGAGGCCGTCCAGGAGGCGAAGGCGCTGGGGTTGCGGGTCTGCAGCAGGACTCGTCCGGGCCCGACGAAATCGAAGACCAGGCCTTCACCCGATTTGAGCGATTGCAGTGAGCGGCCGGACACCGCGCGCCGGATGGTGAACCGGATGGACAGGTCGTAGGCGACCACATGCCCGGTATCGATGGTGACCGGCTCACCGGGGGCCAGGTCGATGACATCGATCGCCCCGAACACGCCGACCACGACTTCGCCCTGGCCCGACGCGCGCAGGCCGAAGCCGCCCTCACCGCCGAACAGGTTGGCGAAACCACCCCATTTGCTCTCCACCTGAACACCCGTCGAATTCGCGATCCAGCCCCCGCGGCTGATGAAATACGGCCGGTCCTGGTCGATGTGCAGGGCGAGCATGTCCCCGGGCAGCGAGGGCGCCACATCCACCCAGCCACCCTGCTGCGGCGCGGTGAAGGTGGAGACGAAAAACGATTCGCCCGACAGCATCGACCGCTTCAGACCGGCCAGGATGCCGCCCTCGGCCTTGGCCTCCAGGCTCACTCCCGCCGAATGCGCCACCATGGCACCGGATTCCACGCGGACCGGCTCACCACCCGCGAGGACACACCGGGCAACCGTCGACGACGGGTTGTGCCGCAGTTCAACTTTCATGAGCCGACACTACCGCCACGGCGGGTGCGGCAGTACAGAGTGTTCCGGCGCTCTCGGACCCCGGATCCGTCCGCCACCCGGGCGCGCTACACCCCGGCAAACCGCCGCGTCTCAGCCCAGCGAATCCAGGGCATCCGCATCACGGGCGATGATCGCACGCCCGGCGGTGAATACGAGGGGACGCTGGATGAGCCGCGGATGCTCGGCCAGCGCCGCGAGCCAGCGGTCCCGGTCCGCCTCGGTCCGGCCCCATTCGGCCATCCCCAATTCTTTCGCGATGTCCTCACCGGTGCGGGTGATATCCCACGGTTGCGCGCCGAGCCGGTCGAGCGCCACGCGGAGCTCCGCGACGGTGGGCGGCTCGTCGAGGTACCGGCGGACCGAATACTCGGTCCCGGCGGCGTCCAGATGTGCCACGGCGGCCCGGCTCTTACTGCAGCGCGGGTTGTGCCAGATCTCGGTTTCCGGAGTGCTCATGGTGGTGAGCGTAGCCCGCTACAGGTGCATCCATTCCGGCCACACCTGCGACCACGAGCGCCGGGGCTGGGCGCATTTCCAGAGCGTGACATCACGGGTGTTGCCCAGGAATCCGAGCCGGGTGTCGACGTGGCCGATGGGTTCGAGGGTGGCGAATTGCGCGCGCAGCCGCTCCTCGTCGCCGCCGACACACACCATGGTGGTGGCCGAGTCGGCGGGTGCGCCGAAATATCCGAACCCCCGCGAAGGACTGTGCACCTCCGGCAGCTGCGTACGCGCCAGCTGATCCAGTGCACCCGCCTGCCAGTAGCTCTCCGTGATCACCGCCGAATGGGCCCGTTCTCCGGGGGTCAGCGACCGGTGCGCGGTCACCACCGCGTCCGCGAGTTCGGTCCAGCCGAATTCGCCGTACAGCCCGATGTTCAGCGCGGCCTCGGTATCGTTCGCGGGCGGGGCGATCTCGGCGGGGTCCTGCCAGGGCGTGGATCCCGCGATCAGGGCCAGCGATACCGCCACCAGCGCCGCGCCCGAAGCGAGCAGTACGCGGCGGCGCCGGACCGACTCGGCGCGCCGCACCGCGGCAGCCAGCGCGACCGCACCGGCCGCGAACACCACGCCGTACATCCCGGCCAGGTAGTAGACCCGACCGCCGGAGACGAGGAACACCGCGAGCAGCAGCACCGTGGTCGCGCCGAGGAAGCGGTACGGGCGCAGCGGTTCGTGCCGCAGCAGCGCCCAGAGGCCGTAGCACAGCAGCACCGCGCCCAGCGCTCCCGCGAGCAGTACGGCCAACGGCACGAAGGCCAGCGGGCCGCCGGAGTACTGCTGTTCCGCGCGTACCACCGCGCCCAGGCCCAGCTGGGGCCACCCGTGCCGGGCCTGCCAGAACAGCGAGGGCACCGACACCAGCAGCACGATCAGCCCGCCCGCCCACAGCAGCGGCCGGCGCACCAGATCCCGGGGACCGAAGACCAGTGAGCTCGCCACCACCGCGATCCAGAAGAACGGGATCAGCCATTTGACCTGCATATCGAGCGCGGTGACCGCAGCGGCGGCCAGCAGCAGCCCGTCGCGGCGGGTACGCACCCAGCGCACCACCAGCCAGGTGATCAGAACCCACAGGGCGGAGTCGATCGCGTTGGTGGACAAGTTCTTGGCCTGCATGAGCAGAAACGGCGAGGTCGCGTAGCCCACGGCGGTGAGGACCTGGGCGCCGCGACCGCCCCCGAACTCCCGCGCGACGAGTGCGCTCACAACGATCGCCACCACCGTCAAGAGGATCGCGGGCAGCCGCAGCGCCACCAGCGAACCCGGCGCGACGGTATCCCCCATGCCGCGAGCAGGGGCAGCACCGGACCCTGATCGGCATAGCCGGACGACAGCCGCCGGCCCGCGGCCAGGAAGTACAGTTCGTCACCGAAATAGCCGTAGCGGGTCGCCGAGAGCAGCAGGACCACGGCGGCCACGGCCGCCACACCGAGTACGGGGCCGGTGGCGAAGGGGCGGTCGACCTGCGTATCGGGCCGTGGCGGGACGGAATCGGTCATGGTGGTCACGGGGTACTCCTGGGTTTCGTGAACCTGGCCCTCGGAACATATCCGCGACCGCGCCGCGGCGGCGTCCCCCGATCGGTGGAATCCCGCCGCACGCCTGGTGTACCCGCGGTACGCCCTCAGGTGGACCCCGGCGACGACCGATACCCGCCCGAGGAACCCGGCCACGACTCGCCCCCGACGCCCGGCAACGACCGAGGCCGCGCCCCCACGGGAGCGCGGCCTCGGTATCGGTGCCGGTTACAGGTACTGGCCGGTGTTCGACTCGGTGTCGATCGCCCGGCTGGCACTGGCGTTCTTGCCGGTGACCAGCGTGCGGATGTAGACGATCCGCTCGCCCTTCTTACCCGAGATACGGGCCCAGTCATCCGGATTCGTGGTGTTGGGCAGGTCCTCGTTCTCGGAGAACTCGTCCACGATCGAATCGTAGAGATGCTGGATCCGCAGACCCGGGTTACCGGTGTCGAGCACCGCCTTGATGGCGTACTTCTTGGACCGGTCCACGATGTTCTGGATCATGGCGCCGGAGTTGAAGTCCTTGAAGTACAGGACCTCCTTGTCGCCGTTGGCGTAGGTGACCTCCAGGAAGCGGTTGTCCTCGCTCTCGGCGTACATCCGGTCCACCACCCGCTCGATCATCGCGCGGACGCAGGCCACCTTGTCGCCCTTGAACTCCTCCAGATCGTCGGCGTGCAGCGGCAGCCCCTCGGTGAGGTACTTCGAGAAGATGTCCTGCGCGGATTCGGCGTCCGGCCGCTCGATCTTGATCTTCACGTCCAGCCGGCCGGGCCGCAGGATCGCGGGATCGATCATGTCCTCACGGTTGGAGGCGCCGATGACGATGACGTTCTCCAGCCCTTCCACGCCGTCGATCTCGCTCAGCAGCTGCGGCACCACGGTGGTCTCCACATCCGAGGAGACACCGGAACCGCGGGTACGGAAGATCGAGTCCATCTCGTCGAAGAACACGATCACCGGCGTCCCTTCCGACGCCTTCTCCCGGGCCCGCTGGAAGATGATCCGGATATGGCGTTCGGTCTCACCGACGAACTTGTTCAGCAGCTCGGGACCCTTGATGTTCAGGAAGTAGGACTTCGCCTCCTTGGCATCCTCACCCCGGGCCTCGGCGATCTTCTTGGCCAGCGAATTCGCCACCGCCTTGGCGATCAGCGTCTTACCGCAGCCGGGCGGACCGTAGAGCAGCACGCCCTTGGGCGGGCGCAGCGCGTACTCGCGGAAGAGATCCTTGTGCAGGAACGGCAGCTCCACGGCGTCGCGGATCTGCTCGATCTGACGGCCCAGACCACCGATGTCCTCGTACCCGACATCGGGGACCTCCTCCAGCACCAGGTCCTCGACCTCGGCCTTGGGGATGCGTTCGAACGCGAACCCGGCCTTCGTATCGACCAGCAGGGAGTCACCGGGCCGCAGCTTGCGGATCGGCGAGTCCGGATCGTCCAGATCATCGGCTTCGGCGAGTTTGGACAGCGGCCCGGACAGCCAGACCACCCGCTCCTCGTCGGCATGCCCGACGACCAGCGCGCGGCGGCCTCCGTCGAGTATCTCCCGCAGCGTGCCGATCTCCCCGATCGCGTCGAACATCCCGGCCTCGACCACCGTCAGCGCCTCGTTGAGGCGGACGGTCTGGCCATAGGCCAGGGTCGCGGTGTCGATGTTCGGCGAGCAGGTCAATCGCATCTTGCGGCCGGAGGTGAACACGTCGACGGTCTGATCCTCGTACACCCCGATCAGAATCCCGTAACCGCTCGGCGGCTGACCGAGCCGGTCGACCTCCTCACGCAACGCGACGAGTTGCTGCCGCGCTTCTTTCAGGGTATCCATCAGCTTGGTGTTGCGAATGGTCAGCGAATCGATACGGGCTTCCAATTCCCGTGAGCGATCCGGTGAGTCGGCGAGTTGCCTCCGGAGTGCAGCCGCTTCGGCGCGTACTGCCTCGAGTTCTCTCCAGGCCGCCGAATCCGAATTCTCGATGGGGCTCATGTGCTGCTCCTCCCAGTCCCGGTCTATCAACGCTACCGGGCGCGGCCCGTTTGCGCTGTCCGACACGATTTCGTCGTGATCACATCTGGTCCGCGGCCATCTGCAGGTCACGCCATGTTAGCCTCCCCTAACCCAACTATGGTGGGCATGCTCACCGACTAGCCGAAAGGTTGCCAGATATGCGACTTCCCGCACGGACACGGCGATTGTCCCGCGTCGCGGCGGCTACTGCCGCGGCCGCCGCCCTGGCGCTGGGCCTCACGGCCTGCGGGTCCGACGACGACGGCGGCGATGCTGCCGCTGGCGGCAGTATCGCGGCCACCACCAGCGCCGCGGCGCACGACCACGGGGACGATCACGACCACGGCGACACCGCGCCCGCGCCCACCGCGCAGAGCCTACAGTCCACCCTGGAGCAGATCACAAACCCGGATGTCCCGGTGGACGAGAAGGTGAAGCTGATCGACGACGGCGAGAACCGGCGGGACATCCTCGAGAAGCTCAACGCCGCCCTGCAGACCTATCGCGGGATCACCTACCAGGTCGGGGAGGTCACGGTCGACGGCGATACCGCCACCGGGCAGACCACCATCACCAGCCCCTCCGGCCAGAGCGCACCGCCCATGCCGCTGACCTGGGAATACGACGACGGCTCCTGGAAACTGTCCGATGCCGGCGCGTGCGTACTGTTCGGCTTCGCGCAGATCCCCTGCTCCCCGGCCTAGGCACGCCCGCGAGACCACGCGCCGGCTGCTCGGTGCGTGGTCCCGCGTCGCCTCGAAACTCCCGCTCAGCCCTTCGACGGCCGGCGCTGCGGTTTCGGGGTGACCACCCCCTCGGCGAGCCGCCGCGCGCTCACCAGGAAGGCCGTATGGCCCTGCATCCGGTGCTCGGGACGCACCGCCAGGCCCACCACGTGCCAGCCGCGCACCATCGACTCCCAGGACCGCGGTTCGGTCCAGCACTGCTGCTCACGCAGGGCCTCCACCAGCCTGGAGAGCTGGGTCACCGTCGCGACGTAGACCATCAGCACCCCGCCGGGCACGAGGGCCCGCGATACGGCCGGGAGCGCGTCCCACGGCGCGAGCATGTCCAGCACCACACGGTCTACCGGCTCCCCTTCGTAATCGGCCACGTCGCCGACGGTGAGCTCCCAGTTCGCAGGCCGTTCGCCGAAGAAACGCTCCACATTGCGGACAGCGTGCTCGGCGTGGTCCTCGCGGATCTCGTAGGACACGACCGCTCCGTCCGACCCCACCGCGCGCAGCAATGAGCAGGTCAACGCACCCGACCCCGCCCCTGCCTCCAGCACCCGGGCGCCGGGGAACATATCGCCCTCGTGCACGATCTGCGCGGCATCCTTGGGGTAGATCACCGCCGCCCCGCGCGGCATGGACATCACGTAATCGGTCAGCAGCGGGCGCAGGGCCAGATACGGTGTGCCGTTGTTGGAGTGCGCGAGGGTGCCCTCGTCGGCACCGATCAGGTCGTCGTGGGCGATGGCGCCGCGGTGGGTGTGGAACTGTTTACCCGGTTCCAGCAGCACCGTGTACAGCCTGCCCTTGCCGTCGGTCAGCTGCACCCGGTCGCCGACGACGAATGGCCCGGTCCGTCTGGCCGTCATGGATCTCCGTTCACGATGAGGACTGCGCCCGGGCCGATCACCGGGCGCGGCACCGTGTCGGTGCCGCCGGATAGCCTGCCAGGTATGTCAGCGCCACCGAGCACGCCCCCGGCCGGTTCCGGCCTCGACCCGGCACCCGCCTCCGCCCGACCGGCGTTGTCCCCTTCGCGCGCAGCCGATTTCAAACAGTGCCCGCTGAAGTACCGGCTCCGCACCATCGACCGCATTCCCGAGCCGCCGAGCCGCCAGGCGGTGCGTGGCACCGTCGTGCACGCCGTCCTCGAAGATCTCTATGCCCTGCCGGCCGCCGACCGCGATCCCGACCACGCGACCGCGCTGGCCGAACCGGCCTGGAACCGGGTACTGGCCCAACGCTCCGAAGCGGCCGAACTCCTCGCCGGTGGGCTCGACGTCGCGTCTTTTCTCGACGAGGTCCGCGCCTTGGTGCGCACCTACTACCGGCTGGAGGACCCTCGCCGGTTCGATCCCGAATCGTGCGAGACCCGGCTCGAGGTCCGGCTGCCCGACGGCGCCCTGCTGCGCGGTTTCGTGGACCGGATCGATGTGGCGCCCACCGGGGAACTCCGGGTGGTGGACTACAAGACCGGCCGGGCGCCCGGACCCACCCAGGAGACGCGGGCGCTGTTCCAGCTGAAGTTCTACGCACTCATGCTGCTGCGCACCCGCGGTGCGGTTCCCACCCAGCTGCGGTTGATCTACCTGGCCGACGCCGAACTGCTCACCTACACCCCCGACGAAGACGAACTCCTTCGCTTCGAACGCACCCTCACCGCCCTGTGGGGCGCGGTGCGCGCCGCCGGCCGGACCGGAGATTTTCCACCGAATCCGAGTTGGCTGTGTGATTACTGCGCCTACAAAAGCCTGTGCCCGGCATTCGACGGAACACCCCCGCCCTACCCCGGCTGGCCCGCGGACGACGAACCCCCGGCCGAACCCTTCGCCGAATCGGTATCGGAATGAGACTGTGTTCATTTGCGCGCCTCCGGCGCGCGGGTCGGGGCCCTGTGACCCCGATTCTTCCCTCCTCCGCTCAGTCGCTGCGCTCCTTCGCTCCGTCGGGGCGGAATCGGGGGGGTCGGGAGAGCCCACCGGAGGACAACC
>NZ_JBKOOL010000138.1:0-15599 GCF_046764065.1 Nocardia sp. NPDC002869 | reverse complement strand
GAGGGAAGAATCGGGGTCACAGGGCCCCGACCCGCGCGCCGGAGGCGCGCAAATATACACAGCCCCGACCTGCACGGAATAGCCCGAGATGTACGGGGGTTGTGAACGCTCGACGACCTGGGAGGAGACAGTTCCGGATGTGTGCCGCATGATCGAGGGCGTGACCGAACTACCCGCGCCGACCGTCCCGACCCCCGTGCCGCCCCCGTCCGCCATGCGCCGGGCGCTGCGCCGGGCCCGTGACGGGGTCACATTGAACGTCGACGAGGCCACGGTGCTGCTGCACGCGCGCGGCGACGACCTCGCCGACCTGTGCCGCAGTGCCGTCCGGGTACGCGACGCCGGGCTGGCCTCGGCCGGACGGCCCGCCACGATCACCTATTCGCGCAATGTCTTCATTCCGCTGACCCATCTGTGCCGCGATACCTGCCACTACTGCACCTTCGTGACGGTGCCGGGCAAGTTGCGGGCACAGGGTCGCGGGATGTTCCTGGAACCCGACGAGGTGCTCGATATCGCGCGACGGGGCGCCGAACTGGGGTGTAAGGAAGCGCTGTTCACCCTCGGCGACCGGCCCGAGGCCCGGTGGCCCGAGGCCGCGCAGTGGCTGGACGAACGCGGCTACGATTCCACTCTCGACTATCTGCGCGCGGTATCGATCCTGGTACTCGAGGAGACCGGGCTGCTGCCGCATCTCAACCCCGGCGTCATGTCGTGGGAGGAGATCTCGCGGCTGAAACCGGTGGCGCAGTCGATGGGCATGATGCTCGAGACCACCGCGACCCGGCTGTTCACCGAGAAGGGCAACTGCCATTACGGCAGCCCCGACAAGGACCCCGCGGTACGACTGCGGGCCATCACCGACGCGGGCCGGCTCTCGGTGCCCTACACCACCGGTGTCCTGGTGGGTATCGGCGAGAACATGGCCGAACGGGCCGATACGATCGCCGCGATCCGCAAGCAGCACAAGGCGTTCGGTCATATCCAGGAAGTGATCGTGCAGAACTTCCGCGCCAAGGACGACACCGCCATGCGGCACGCGCCCGACGCGGACTTCACGGAATTCCTGGCCACCATCGCGGTGACCCGCCTGCTGCTCGGGCCCGATGTCTCGGTGCAGGCGCCGCCGAACCTGGTGTCCGGGGCGGAATGCCGGGCCCTGCTGGAAGCCGGGATCGATGACTGGGGCGGCGTCTCGCCGGTCACCCCCGACCATGTGAATCCCGAGCGGCCCTGGCCCAACCTGGACACGCTGGCCGAGATCACCGCGGCCGCCGGTTTCGAACTGGTGGAACGCACGTCGGCGCATCCGAAATATGTGCGGGCGGGTAACCCGTGGATCGATCCGCGGATCGGCGCGCATGTCGCGGCCCTGACCGATGCCGAGACCGGCCTGGCGAAGTCCGGCGCGCTCCCGGTGGGCCTGCCCTGGCAGGAACCCGACGAGTCCTGGGAGTCGGCGGGTCGTACCGATCTGAACACCGAGATCGATACCACCGGGCGCAATACCGATACCCGCAGCGATATCGACAACGCGTTCGGCGACTGGGACACCATCCGCGAGCAGGTCCGCGATCTCGCTGCCGCGCCCCAGCGGCTGGACGCCGACGTCCTGGACGCGCTGCGTGCCGCGGAACGGGATCCGGCCGGCCTCACCGATGCCCAGTACCTGGCGTTGGCCACCGCCGACGGACCCGATCTGGAAGCCGTCGCGGGTCTCGCGGACCAGTTGCGCCGCGATGTCTGCGGCGACGATGTCACCTACGTGGTGAACCGCAATATCAATTTCACCAATATCTGCTACACGGGCTGCCGGTTCTGCGCGTTCGCGCAGCGCAAGGGTGACGCCGACGCCTTCACCCTCAGCACCGAGGAGGTCGCCGACCGGGCCTGGGAGGCCTATGTCGACGGCGCGACCGAGGTCTGCATGCAGGGCGGTATCGACCCCGACCTGCCCGTCACCGGCTACGCCGATCTGGTGCGCGCGGTGAAGGCGCGGGTGCCGTCCATGCATGTCCACGCCTTCAGCCCGATGGAGATCGTCAACGGGGCCTCGCGCGGTGGCGAAAGCGTCCGCGATTGGCTGACCGCGCTGCGCGAAGCCGGGCTGGGCACCATCCCCGGTACGGCCGCCGAGATCCTCGACGACGAGGTCCGCTGGGTGCTCACCAAGGGCAAATTGCCCGCCTCCGCCTGGATCGACGTGGTCACCACTGCCCATCAGGTCGGCATCCGGTCGAGCTCGACCATGATGTACGGGCATGTCGACAACCCCAGCCACTGGGTCGGGCATCTGCGGGTGTTGCGCGGTATCCAGGACGAGACCGGCGGTTTCACCGAATTCGTCCTGCTCCCGTTCGTGCACCAGAGCGCCCCGCTCTACCTGGCCGGCGCCTCCCGCCCGGGTCCCACCAACCGCGACAACCGCGCCGCGCACGCCCTGGCCCGGATCATGCTGCACGGCCGGATCGACAACATCCAGACCAGCTGGGTGAAACTCGGCACCACGGGCACCCGGGTAATGCTGCGCAGCGGCGCCAACGACCTCGGCGGTACCCTCATGGAGGAGACCATCTCCCGGATGGCGGGTTCGCAGCACGGGTCGGCGAAGACGGTGGCCGAACTCACAGAGATCGCCGACGGTATCGGCCGGCCGGTCCGGGAACGCACCACCACCTACGGTGTTCCGCCGCAGCGGAGTGCGGCAGCCCCAGGTCTGGAACTCGTCTAGGCGCGTGGCCTTCGAGTGAAGGCGCGCAGCGACCGAGCGCAATAGGGGAGTACGAAGCTCCGACCAGGCGACGCCGGAGTCGGCGTCGAGTATTAGGACAGGCTCACCGGGCGTAGCCTGTGGGGCGCCAGGGATACTTGTGTGCGGGCGCAGTTACCCGGAGAAGGAAGACTTAGGAGCGGGAGTGACGTACATCATCGCCGAACCGTGCGTTGACGTGAAGGACAAGGCATGCATTGAAGAATGCCCTGTGGACTGCATCTACGAGGGCGGTCGCATGCTCTACATCCATCCCGACGAATGCGTTGACTGTGGTGCGTGTGAGCCGGTCTGCCCGGTGGAGGCGATTTTCTACGAGGACGACACGCCCGATCAGTGGAGCGGGTACGTCAACGCCAATGTCGACTTCTTCGACGAGTTGGGCTCGCCGGGCGGTGCCACCAAGCTGGGCAAGGTCGATTCCGATCCGGCGTTCATCAAAGAGCTGCCGCCGATGGCGGGCGAGTAGAGCATTCGCACGATGAGCGCCGAGGTAACCGAACGTCGCCGGGTGAGTGCGGCCCTGCCCGATTTCCCGTGGGACACCATCGCCGAGGTGAAGGCGCGGGCGGCCGCACATCCGGGCGGACTCGTCGATCTGTCGGTGGGTACGCCCGTCGATCCGGTCGATCCGCTGATCCGCGCGGCGTTGGGTTCGGTCGCCGAGGTACCCGGTTACCCGACCACGCACGGCACGCCGGAGTTGCGTTCCGCCGCGGTGGCGGCGCTGACCCGGCGTTTCGGTATCACCGGGGTGCCCGAGGCGGCGGTGCTGCCGGTGATCGGCACCAAGGAGCTGATCGCGGGGTTGCCGCGGCTGCTCGGGCTGGGGCCCGCGGACCTGGTGGTGATCCCCGAGGTCGCCTATCCGACGTACGAGGTGGGCGGACTGCTCGCCGGGACCCGGATTCTGCGCGCCGACGGACTCACCCGGCTGGGCCCGGAGACCCCGGCACTCATCTACCTCAACTCGCCGTCCAACCCGACCGGCAAGGTGCTGGGTGTGGAGCATCTGCGGAAGGTGGTCACCTTCGCGCGCGAGCGCGGGGTGATCGTCGCATCCGACGAGTGCTATCTGGGGCTGGCCTGGGAAGAACCTGCCGTGTCGATCCTCGACCCGCGGGTCTGCGACGGGGATCACACCGGCTTGCTGGCGGTGCATTCGCTGTCGAAGACGTCGAATCTGGCGAGTTACCGGGCCGGATTCGTGGCCGGTGATCCGGAACTGGTGGCCGAGTTGCTGGAGGTGCGCAAGCATTCCGGCATGATGGTGCCCTTCCCGATCCAGGCGGCGATGGCGGCGGCGCTGGGCGACGACGCGCACGAATCGGTGCAGCGGCAGCGGTATCGGGCCCGCCGCGAGATCCTGCGATCGGCGCTGCTGGATGCCGGGTTCCGGATCGACCATTCCGAGGCCGGGCTGTATCTGTGGTCGACTCGCGGTGAAGCGTGCCGGACCACGCTCGAGTGGCTGGCCGAGCGCGGCATCCTGGCGGCTCCGGGCGAGTTCTACGGTCCCGCGGGCGCCCGGCATGTGCGGATCGCATTGACCGCGACCGATGAGCGGATCGAAACGGCCGCACAGCGGCTGCGCGGCTGAGCGCGCTCTGCCGCCGCTGTGCGGCAGAGCGGTAACGACTCCGCAGAGATTCGCGCGTCGAGTTCGGGCAGGGCCGGGCGGGCGGCGCTAGCCTGGGGTATGGACGGTGTCACAGTTGTCCCCACCCCCGGTAACGAGCCGGTGCACACGTACGCGCCCGGTAGCCCCGAGCGGGAACGGTTGCTCGGCAGGCTCGCCGATCTCTCCGACAGCACCACCGAGATCCCCCTGGTCATCGGCGGTAAGCATCGTCCGGGTATCGGCACGCGACGGGAGATCGTCGCACCGCATCGACACCGGCAGGTACTCGGGACCTATACCGACACCACACACACCGAAGCCGCCGCGGCGATCGACGCCGCGACCGCGGCCGCCCCCGGATGGCGTGCGCTGCCGTTCGACGAACGCGCCGCGGTGCTGTTACGGGCCGCGGACCTGCTGGCCGGACCGTGGCGGGAAACTCTCGCCGCGGCGACCATGCTGGGCCAGTCGAAATCGGTGGCGCAGGCCGAGATCGACGCGCCATGCGAACTGGTCGACTTCTGGCGGTTCAATGTCTCCTTCGCCCGGGGCATCCTGGCACAGCAGCCGCAGTCGAGTGCGGGGGTGTGGAACCGGCTCGACTACCGCCCGCTGGAAGGCTTCGTCTACGCGATCACCCCGTTCAACTTCACCGCGATCGCCGGCAATCTGCCGACCGCGCCCGCGCTCATGGGCAATACGGTGGTGTGGAAGCCCTCGCCCACCCAGACGCTGGCCGCCTATTACACGATGAAACTGCTGGAGGCCGCCGGACTGCCGCCCGGCGTCATCAATATGGTGACCGGTGACGGGCGGGAACTCTCCGAGGTCGCCCTGGCCGATCCCCGGCTGGCCGGTATCCATTTCACCGGATCGGGTGCCACCTTCCAATATCTGTGGAGCCGGGTGGGCGCCAATATCGGCCGTTACCACGGATATCCACGGATAGTGGGGGAGACCGGGGGCAAGGATTTCATCGTCGCGCATCCGTCGGCGGATCCCGCCGCATTGCGTACGGCGCTGATCCGCGGGGCCTACGAGTATCAGGGCCAGAAATGTTCGGCCGCCTCGCGTGCCTATCTGCCGCGCTCGCTGTGGCGGGAGATGGGTGACGATTTCCTCGGTATCGCCGAGAGCCTGAGCTACGGCGATATCGCGGATCTGTCGAACTTCGGTGGCGCGGTGATCGACCGGCGGGCCTACGACAAGAGCGTGCGGGCGATCGAGCGGGCGCGGTCCGCCGGGGTGGACGTGCCGGTGGGCGGCACCTACGACGACAGCGAAGGCTGGTTCGTCCGGCCGACCGTACTGCTCGCCGACGATCCACGCGACGAATCGTTCGCCACCGAATACTTCGGCCCGATCCTGTCGGTGTACGTGTACGACGATTCCCAGCCCGACGCCTACCGGACGATCTTGACCGAGGTCGAATCCACCGCCCCATACGCGCTGACCGGCGCGGTCTTCGCGCAGGACCGGCATGCCGTGGAAGAGGCCGCCCAGCTGTTGCGGTTCGCGGCCGGCAACTTCTATGTCAACGACAAACCCACCGGCGCGGTCGTGGGGCAGCAGCCTTTCGGCGGGGCACGCGCTTCGGGCACCGACGACAAGGCCGGGTCCCCGCTGAACCTGCTGCGCTGGGTGGCCCCGCGCACCCTGAAGGAAACCTTCGTCCCGCACACCGATCACCGCTATCCGCATATGGAGCAGGGATGAACGGCTCACCCCGCCCCGCCGCGCGGCGCGCGACCCCGCTCCGTCCCCGTGGGGAGTCCCGGTGAACCCGCTGCGTCCGGCGATCCTCGCCGTCGCCGGGTCGGAGCGGGTGAAACGAACCCTCACCACGAGCCCGGCCACCGCGGCGATGGTCCAGCGCTTCGTCCCCGGGGAAGCCCGGCCGGATCTGATCGCCGCGGCCCGCGCCCTGTTGATGACCGGGCGGGCGGTGAGCGTCGACTATCTGGGCGAGAACACCACCGACCGTGCGCAGGCCGACGCGGCGGTCGCCGAGTATCTGGCATTGATCAACGATCTGGCGGCCCTGCCCACCACCGAGGTGCCCGCCGGCGCCGCACCGCTGGAGGTGTCGGTCAAATTGTCCGCGCTCGGGCAGGCGCTGGGCGCCGACGGCCCGGCGATCGCCACCGAGAACCTGCGCACCGTGTGCACCAAGGCGGCCGAGGCCGGGGTATGGGTGACCGTGGATGCCGAAGACCACACCACCACCGCCGCCACCCTCGCCGTCACCGGGCAGGTCCGTCCGGATTTTCCCTGGCTGGGCACGGTGATCCAGGCCTACCTGTACCGCAGCGAGGACGATTGCCGTGACCTCGCCGACGCGGGCGCCCGGGTGCGCCTGTGCAAGGGTGCCTACCGTGAACCGGAAACCGTCGCCTACCAGCGACGTGTGGATGTGGACCGGGCCTATCTGCGCTGCCTGCGGGTGCTCATGCGCGGCGCGGGCCGTCCCCTGGTGGCCTCCCACGATCCGGTGGTCCTCGCGGCGGCGGCCGACCTCGCGACGATCACCGGCCGTCGCCCCGGCCGGCTGGAATACCAGATGCTGTACGGCATCCGCACCGACGAGCAACTGCATCTCGCCGACCGCGGCGATTTCGTCCGGGTGTACCTGCCCTACGGTCACCAGTGGTACGGATACCTCATGCGCCGGCTCGCGGAACGGCCCGCCAACCTGGCGTTCTTCCTCCGCGCGCTGGCCGGGCGGTAACTCAGACCAAGGGTTTGCCCTTGCGGATACGGCGGCGCATATCCCAGAGGTAGTAGTTCATCGGGAACTGGCGTAGGACGCGGGGCTGGATCTTCAGGCCCACGCCGATGAGCTTCATGGTGCGGTCGAACCAGCGCTGGTTGCCCGCGGTCCAGGTGAGATGCATCTTCTCGCGGATCTGCGGCGGCAGGCAGCCGGTGACGACGAACCGGTGGAATCGTGCCGACACCCACTGGATCGGGGGTGCCATCATCTTCAGGTCGATGAGGTCGTTGAAGTAGGCGCGGGTGGTGTCGTCGATTTCCAGGGCGTCGAGGTTCTCTTCCCAGAACTGCCAGAACGCGGCGCGGTTGGCCGGCCACATCTCCGGTCGGACCTGCAGGGTGGTGCCGAGCCGGATGCTGTGGGCGTAGAAGGTGTCGGCGGTCGCCTCGTTCATCGGGCCCTGGACCTTCTCCAGCAGGTCGACGAAACCGAAGTACAGGCAGGCGGCGACCCACAGTTGGAGTTTCGGATCGAAGGCGTTGTACTTCACCGGGCTGGTGGGTTTGGTGCGGATATGGCGATGGGAGGTGTTGACCGCGAGCCGGTAGGCGTTGCGTTCTTCGTCGGTGCCCAGCATGGCGACGGCGAGATAGGTGAGGGTGGTGCGGAGCCGTTTGAACGGATGCTCCATGACGTTGCCGCTCTTGACGTCGCTCTCCATCACACCGTAGGCGACCGGCCGCAGACCCAGCTGCATGATGACGTTCGCGGTGCCGCCCAGGAACGCGGTGACTCCGACGATGTGATCGTTCATATCGAAGCCGGGTGCGTACAGCCGCCGGGGTTCGGGATCGTTCATCGGAGCGGGCCGGGGAGCGGTCATCGGTGACCTCTTTCCTATGAGAAGATTATATGATAACCATCTCATTCTCTCGATGTTGCGTCAACCGCCTCCGTGATTGTGCGATGCTTACCGTGTCATTGCATCGCCGAGCGCGGGAAGGTGCCGAGATGGGTGCGCTGGCTCAATTGTTGCCTCTGGTGCGAACACCGCGCCGGGATCAAGATCAATCCGTGCTGTCCGCGGCGTTGCAGGCTTTTCTCGACTTCGGGATCAAGCGCACGAGCATGGTGGAGGTCGCCCGGCGTGGCGGCCTCTCCCTGGCCACACTGTACCGGCGGTTCTCCAGCAAATCGGACCTGATCCAGGCGGTCGGATTGGCGCAGACCCGCGATTTCATCGAGGGTGTCGACGCCGCGGTACAGCAGCAGATCGAGCGCGACGCCGGCGCCGAGGATCAGATCGTGGAACTGTTCGTCGCGTTCCTGGCCGGACTGCGCGGTAACGAGCTGCTGGATCGGCTGCTGAACACCGAACCGGAGATCGTGCTGCCCTATCTGACCACCCGGGGCGCCCCCGTAATCGAATTGGGTCGCGATTACGTCGCCGAATTCATCACCCGACTCCAGGGCGAAGGCAAGCTCCCGGAATACGATCCGCTGCCGCTGGCCGAAATGATCGCGCGGACCGCGCTGTCGCTGGCGCTGACACCGCAAACGGTTATCCCCCTGGACGACGATATCGCGGTGCGCAGATACGCGCGTGATCATGTGGCGGTCTCGTTCCGGGTGCCGGGCCAGGTCGCCGGATCCTGAAATTCGAACAAGCTCGTTTTCATATCCGCGAATTCGAATCAGACGAGTTTCAGTCCGAACCTGCGGCGGATCCGGAAATCGACCAGATAGGCCTGGATCGGGAAACTGCGCAGCGGTGCGGGCAGCGCTGCCGATACCCGGCCCAGTCCGCGGAGCATGCGCCCGAAGCGGCGCTCGTCGCCGGCCGACCAGGCCATACCCATCTCCGCGCGTAGATGCGGCGGTAAGAGGCCCGCGGTGACCCATCGGTTGAAGCGGCCGCCGAGGAATTGGACCGGGCGGGGGAACATCTTCAGGTCGACGATCTCGTTCAGCATGTCCCGGACCGGTGGGTCGATCCTGGTCGCGGCCAGGTTTTCGGTCCAGTAGCGGTCGAAGGCCGCCGGGTCGGGCGGCCAGGCCTCCGGCGGCACCTGCAGGGTGGTGCCCAATCGTGCGGAATGGCGATAGATCGTCTCTTCGAGATCGGCGTCCGCCCGGCCGTGCATACGCTCCCGGATATCACGCGCTCCCCAG
The DNA here is from genome assembly GCF_046764065.1 of Nocardia sp. NPDC002869. Taxonomy (NCBI): domain Bacteria; kingdom Bacillati; phylum Actinomycetota; class Actinomycetes; order Mycobacteriales; family Nocardiaceae; genus Nocardia; species Nocardia sp. NPDC002869. Next base: position 6,323 of record NZ_JBKOOL010000138.1, on the reverse strand, counting down.
TACAGGCAGGCGGCCACCCACAATTGCAGGTCGCGGTCGAATGCGTTGTATCGCACCGGGCTCTGCGCGGTCGAGCGGACCTGGCGATGCGAAGTATCGACGGCTGCCCGATAAGCGGTCCGCTCGGCGGGGCTGCCGAGCAGCGCGACCGCCAGATAGGTGAGTGTGGTGCGCGTGCGTTTCACCGGATGCAATGTCAGTTTCCCGCTGTCGACCGGGCTTTCCAGAACTCCGTAGCCGACTCCGGGAACGGCGAGCTGCATGATGACATCGGCGGCGGCCCCGAGTATCGCGGCGCCGTCGATATAGGGCCGGAAGTCGAATTCCTCGTCCCGCACCGAATCGGCCGGTCCGGCGGCGGAGCCGGATACGGGGGGACCCGCGGCGGGTGTGCTGGTCATGGAAGCCACCGTTTCGAGGGCTCGAGAAAACTGACAATTCACCTTCTCGCCGCTGCCCATATGTGTCAAGCGAGGCCGGAAACAATTCGATCTCGTGTGTGTCGGACCCCGCCCGTGGTAAGTGTGATTTGAATCGATGAGGTTTCACCAATGGGTGCGGAATTCCCGCGGAACGATTACGCGCTCCTCCTACCGGCGCATTTGCCGGGATTTTCGGGGCAGGTGCCCGACCGCCGAACGAGGCCGGGGCAGTAGTTTGGGCGCATGTCCTACGGCCACCGCCTGCTCAGCTCCCTCGACCCCCTCGCCGTCGCCGCGGGCGCCGATATCCCGGACGCCGTGACCATCGACGGTGTGACGCTGTCCCGCAGTGATCTGCTCGGGGCGGCCACCTCCGTGGCCGAACGTGTCGCCCGGGCCGAACGAGTCGCCGTGCTGGCCCGGCCGACGGCGGCGACCGTGCTCGCCGTGGTGGGATGCCTGATCGCCGGAGTCACCGTGGTGCCGGTACCGCCCGATTCCGGAACGGCCGAGCTCGACCATATGATCGCCGATTCCGGCGCCCGGGCATGGCTCGGCGAAGCGCCGGAGGGCACCTCCCTGCCGGTGGTCCCGGTGCGGCGGCACGCCCGCTCCTGGCACACCTATCCCGAGCCCGATCCGGGCGCGCCGGCTTTCGTGCTCTACACCTCCGGCACCACCGGCGCCCCCAAAGGCGTGGTGCTGAGCCGCCGGGCCATCGCGGCCGGACTCGACGCGCTCGCCGACGCCTGGGCCTGGACCGCCGCCGATGTGCTGGTCCACGGCCTGCCGCTGTTCCATGTGCACGGGTTGATCCTGGGCCTGCTGGGGCCGCTGCGGGTGGGTAGTCCGCTCGTGCACACCGGGAAACCGACTCCCGCGAACTACGCGGCGGCGCCGGGCACGATGTACTTCGGGGTACCGACGGTCTGGACCCGGATCGCCGAGGATCCGGCCGCGGCCAAGGAGCTGGCCGCGGCCAGACTGTTGATCTCCGGTAGCGCCCCGCTGCCGGTGCCGGTGTTCGAGCGGCTCGCCGAACTCACCGGGCATCGGCCCATCGAACGCTACGGCATGAGCGAAACCATGATCACCCTGTCGGCCCGGGCGGACGGCGAACGGCGGCCCGGTTGGGTGGGGGTACCGGTGCGGGGCGTCGAGACCCGGCTCCGGGACGAGGCAGGACAGCCGGTACCACACGACGGCTCCGGTATCGGCGGCCTCCAGGTGCGCGGGCCGATGCTCTTCGACGGCTATCACGGCCGCCCCGAGGCCACCGCCGACTGCTGGACCGAGGACGGGTGGTTCCGCACCGGCGATGTCGCCGCCATCGACGCGGACGGTTTCCATCGGATCGTGGGCCGCGAATCGGTGGATCTCATCAAATCCGGCGGTTACCGGATCGGCGCGGGCGAGGTGGAAACCTCCCTCCTCGGCCATCCGTCGGTCGCCGAAGTGGCCGTGGTGGGCGTGGCCGACGCGGACCTGGGGCAGCGGATCGTCGCCTTCGTGATCCCGCGCGGCCCGGCGCCGGCGGAACAGGATCTCATAGACCACGTGGCCGGGGAACTGTCGGTGCACAAACGGCCCCGTGAGATCCGGTTCGTGGACTCGCTCCCGCGCAACGCCATGGGCAAGGTCCAGAAGAAGCTGCTCGACCGGCCGCGCCCGCGGCATGGGTCCGGGTCTTGACCTGAACTCGGCTCGAGGTTTTACGGTTCGATCATGAACACCACGCTTACCCAGGGCCATATCGATTACCTCGCCGGACAGCGGCTCGGCCGGCTGGCCACCGTGGCGCCGGACGGGGCGCCGCAGAACAATCCGGTCGGGTTCCGCTACAACCCCGAACTCGGCACCATCGATATCGCGGGCTGGAATATGGGCCGGTCCCGGAAGTTCCGCAATCTCGCGCGGAACAACCGGGTGGCCTTCGTGGTCGACGATATCGCCTCGATCGAGCCGTGGCGGGTGCGGTGCCTGGAGATCCGGGGCGCCGCGGAAGCCCTGACCGATACGGTCACCTACATCGGGCCGGAGGAGAGTGAACTCATCCGCATCCACCCCGAACGCGTGATCGCCTTCGGGCTCTGAGTGCCGCCGGCGGATCAGTTGTGGGCGTGCAGGGCCTCGTTGAGTTCGATACCGGTCCCGGCGCGCGGCACCACCTCGACGGCTCCGGTGCGCGAATTGCGGCGGAACAGCAGGTTGTCCTTGCCGCTCAGTTCGGCCGCCTTCACCACGGTGCCGTCCGGGGCGGTGACCTTGGTGCCGGCGGTGAGGTAGAGACCGGCCTCGACCACGCAGTCGTCGCCGAGCGGAATGCCCAGGCCGGAGTTGGCACCCAGCAGTGAGCGTTCACCGATCGAGATGATGGTGGTGCCGCCGCCGGAAAGGGTGCCCATGGTGGAGGCGCCGCCGCCGATATCGGAGCCGTCGCCGACGAGCACCCCGGCCGAGATCCGGCCCTCGACCATGGAGGTGCCCAGGGTGCCGGCGTTGAAGTTCACGAAGCCCTCGTGCATCACGGTGGTGCCGGCGGCAAGATGCGCGCCCAGCCGGACCCGGTCGGCGTCGCCGATACGGACACCGGACGGGACCACGTAGTCGACCATGCGCGGGAACTTGTCGACGCTGTACACCGTGACCGGGCCACGCGCGCGCAATTTGGCGCGGGTGATCTCGAAACCCTCCACCGCCGCCGGGCCGTGGTTGGTCCACACCACATTGCTGAGCAGGGCGAACTGGCCCTCCAGGCTCACGCCGTGCGGCCGGACCAGGCGATGTGAGAGCAGGTGCAGCCGCAGATAGACATCGTGAGCGTCCACGGGGGCGGCGGAGAGATCGGCGATGGTGGTGCGCACCGCGACGACATCGACGCCGCGCGCCGGGTCCGGGCCCACCAGTTCGGCGAATTCGGCGGGCACCGTGGCGAGGCGTTCGGTGCCGGTGTCACCGAACTCACCCAGCTCCGGGCTGGGGAACCAGGTGTCCAGGACGGTCCCGTCCGAGGTCACGTTGGCGATGCCGATGGCGGATGCTCCCTGAGTGCTCACGACACGGAAGCCTACCCACCGGCGGTCTGTCCCGGTGGGGCCCCTCTACGCTCGTACGCTGTGACACTCGACCTGCACGCCGACCCCGTCGCCCTCACCGCGGCCCTCGTCGACATCCCGAGCGTTTCTCGGGACGAGGCCGCGATCACGGCTGCCGTGGAAACGGCGCTGCGCACTCAGACCAGCGGTTTCGAGGTGCTGCGCCGCGGCAATGTGGTGCTCGCCCGGACGAACCGGGGACTGCCGACCCGGGTCGTGCTGGCGGGGCATCTGGACACCGTGCCGATCGCGGACAATGTGCCGGGCCGGTTCACCACCGAGAACGGCGCCGAGGTCTTCTACGGTTGCGGTTCGGTGGATATGAAATCGGGCGACGCGGTGTTCCTGCATCTGGCTGCCACCGTCGCCGAACCGGTCCACGATCTGACCCTGATCTTCTACGACTGCGAGGAGATCTCCGCCGAATTCAACGGACTCACCGCCATCGAGCGGGAAGTGCCGGAATGGCTGGATGGTGATCTGGCGATCCTGGGCGAACCCTCCGGCGGCTGGATCGAGGCCGGTTGCCAGGGCACGCTGCGGGTCCGCGTGCGGACTACCGGGGTGCGTGCGCATTCGGCCCGCTCCTGGCTCGGTGACAATGCGATCCACCGGTTGGCGCCGGTCCTGGCGCGGCTCGCGGAGTACCGGGCCCGGGAGGTCGAGATCGACGGCTGCCGCTACCGCGAGGGGTTGTCCGCGGTGCGCGTCGGCGGCGGGGTCGCGGGGAACGTGGTGCCGGACGAGGCCGAGGTCGAGGTGAATTTCCGGTTCGCCCCGGACCGTTCGGTGGCGCAGGCGATCGACCACGTGCGCGAGGTGTTCGCGGATCTCGAACTCGACCTGGAGGTCACCGACTCGGCCGCCGGCGCGCTGCCCGGCCTCACCGCCCCCGCGGCGCGCGGGCTGGTCGACACGGTGCGGGCGCACGGGTCGGCGGGCGTGCGAGCCAAATACGGATGGACCGATGTCTCCCGGTTCGCCGCCCGCGGTATCCCCGCCGTGAACTTCGGCCCCGGCGACCCCAACCTCGCGCACAAACGCGACGAGCACGTCCCGTTGGCCCAGATCACCGCGGTCACCGAGATGCTGCGCCGCTACCTCACAGCTTCGCCCTAGCAAGCTCCGGTGAATCGCCGCCCGCTTGCGGAGCCGGCACGGATCGAACCCGGCCGGCCGTCCACGACGGTTCTATGGTGATTGCTGTCATGATCCGTTGCACGCTTTCGTGCCGAGTTCAGCGAGGCCCTCGACCCCGCGCGTGCCAGCGCGCCAAATACACTGCGGCCATGTCTACCGACGCCGCCGAATCCGGGATGGCCGGCAAACCCAAGACCCGCTACCGCGGGCCCATCATGTTCCGCCGGGAACGGACCCCGCGGGGCACCACCGCCGACCAGCATCTGCTCGATCAGCGCAGCGACAGCGACTGGGTACACACCGACCCGTGGCGGGTGCTGCGGATCCAGGCCGAATTCGTCGAGGGTTTCGGCGCGCTGGCGGAGGTTCCGCGCGCGGTGAGCGTCTTCGGTTCGGCACGCACCGAACCCGGTAATCCGGAGTACCAGGCCGCGCGCGAACTGGGCGCGGCCCTGGCGACCGCCGGTTTCGCGGTCATCACCGGCGGCGGTCCCGGGGTGATGGAGGCGGCCAACCGCGGGGCCTCCGAGGCCGGCGGCTACTCCATCGGACTGGGTATCGAGCTGCCGTTCGAGCAGAGCCTCAACGACTGGGTCGATCTGGGGATCAACTTCCGCTACTTCTTCGTGCGCAAGACGATGTTCGTGAAGTACTCCCAGGCCTTCGTCTGTATGCCCGGCGGATACGGCACCCTGGACGAACTGTTCGAGGCGCTCACCCTGGTGCAGACCCGCAAGATCACCCGGTTCCCGATCATCCTGTTCGGCAGCCGGTACTGGGCGCCGCTGGTGGACTGGATACGCGGGTCCCTGGCCGCCGACGGTCGTATCTCCCCGGGCGATATCGATCTGCTGCACGTCACCGACTCGGTCGAGGACGTGGTGCGCATCATCCAGGAGTCCGAACCGGGCGCCGCCACCATCGAGAAGGTCGGTACGGAGGACGAATGGTGACCCCGCGGCCCTTCGCGGTGTGCGTGTACTGCTCGGCCGGTACCACCGACCCCGATCAGCTCGAATTGGCGGCCCGCGTCGGCACCGAAATAGCCCGGCGCGGGTGGCAACTGGTATCCGGCGGCGGACACGTCTCCATGATGGGTGCGGTGGCCACCGCCGCCCGCGCCGGCGGTGCCAATACGGTCGGCGTCATACCGAAACACCTGGTCCACCGAGAGGTGGCCGATGTGGACGCCGACGAACTGGTCGTCACCGATACGATGCGCCAGCGCAAACAGGTGATGGAGGATCGCTCCGACGCCTTCCTCACCCTCCCCGGCGGAATCGGCACCCTCGAGGAGTTCTTCGAAACCTGGACCGGCGGCCACCTGGGCCAGCACAACAAGCCGATGGCGGTCCTCGACCCCACCGGGCACTACAGCGGCCTGTTCACCTGGCTCTCCGAACTCCACGACCGCGGCTTCGTCCCGCGGGCGGCCCTCGACCGCATCACGGTCACCCCCGACCTCACCGAAGCCTTCGCGGCGCTGAGCAAGCACACGGATCAGTGAGCTGATCCCAGAGCGGGAGGCCGCGAGGCCGGCGGCTGTTCGCAAAGGGCGACGCCAGACGTCGTATGCCGACGCAACCCGCATGCGTCGAGTTTTACGAGACACCTCAAAGGGTTGAGGCCCGTCTCGCCGTTTCGGCCTCGAAGCGCATGCGGCGAA
>NZ_JBKOOL010000137.1:0-15695 GCF_046764065.1 Nocardia sp. NPDC002869 | reverse complement strand
GAAGCCCTCAACGCGTTCGACATGACCTTCGACGGCCGCCTGGCCGCCGCACGAAAGTAACTCAACGACAACGACTTACACCGTTATCTTTACAGGCCCGACCGGGGAGAGCGCACGCCGACCTCTGATGTCATAGCGTGGTACGAAAAGTGCTTCGGTGACATCCAGGACCCGGTAGCTACTCTGCTCAATCTCGGGAAGGCTGATGTGGAACGGCGCTCATTCCTACGGACTGGATATTCCGCCGCTCTGAGCACCGCGGTTCTGCTGCCTGGCTGGCTCGCGCCGGTCGGATCGACAGCGCCGGGTAAGGAGTCCGGTCTGCGGCATGTCGGGAAGGCTGATGTTGCTGCTGTCCGAGACGTGATGCATCTGTTCTCGCAGATGGATCAACGGCTCGGAGGAGGACGGGGCCGGACAGCGGTTATCCAGTACCTCACCGACGAGGTAACCGGATACCTCAACGGATCATATTCCAGCGAAAGTGTGCGCCGTGACATGTTCTCGGCGGCCGGGGAACTGGCATATCTCGCTGGATGGATGGCATTCGACAACGGCGAGCACTCAGTAGCTCAACGCTATTTCACAGCGGCGACCAAACTAGCCGCCGAATCCGATGACCAGCCTCTGACCGGGCACATCTTGCGTGCGATGGCACATCAAGCAATCGACCTCGGGCACTACCCAGAAGGGCTTCGCCTCGCCGAAGCCTCAGTCAGTGGTGACCGCTACCGGATGGCCTGCCCCCGAGAGAAATCCCTACTAAAGGTTGTGCACGGCAAAGCGTTGAGCGCGGCCGGTCTCGCAACCGAATCAGCGAAAGCTTTGATCGAGGCCGAGAACGATCTGGCTGCCGCGTCGGACGCCGAACCGGAACCCGCCCGCGTGTTCTTCTTCTCCGAGGCCAGCCTCGCGCACGAGACCGCATGCGCATTGCGAGATGCCGGCGACCTGAGCGCCGCCGCCCGACACTTCGAGATCAGCGCCCGAAAACGCAAGGCTACGAAATTCACCAGAACCCACGCGGTCACCCTCGGGTACCTGGGTACCGTCCAGGCACGCATGGGAGAAATCGAGCGTGCATGCTCCACATGGGCGTCCGCATTGACCGCTATGAGCGATGTGCAGTCGGGACGAACGAGAGACGTGGCACGAGAGATCCGCCAGACTGTCGCCCCCTATGCGGGTAAACGAATCTCAGGCGTAGACGATGTCACCGCGCAAGCGTCGAACTATCTTGCCAGCATTCGATAAGGAACCATCCACAGGAAGCGGAATAGAGAGCTATGACAGACGAAGTGTTCGAAGTGGTGCCCGTAGCCCATGTCATCGGGGGTCGTCGTGAACCTACCGACGACCATTGGGCCGGCACAGAATCGATCATTCGATTGGACGGAGATCGATTCACCGAGGAGTCCGTCCAAGGATTAGAGGATTTTAGCCACCTCGAGGTCGTATTTCGATTCCACCTGACCGACCAAACGGATCTCAACTTTGGTGCACGCAGTGCCCGCGACAACCCCGATTGGCCCAAAGTGGGAATATTCGGTCATCGGAACATGCGCCGCCTGAACTGGCTCGGCGTATCCCGTACACGCTTGCTGCGCATTGATGGCCTGGACCTACACGTAGCTGAACTGGATGCCGTGGACGGCACCCCGATACTCGACGTCAAACCGTGGTTCACCGAATTCGGTCCGCGGGGAGAGGTCCGCCAGGCTCCATGGTCCACAGAGATGCTTAAGAATTACTTCTAGCATCCCACAAGGCGCTTGCGGTGCTGCGCCCCGGGGTGTTGAACCCACACGCGGATAAAGGCGGGGACGATACGCATCGGGGGTGGGATCGGTTCAAGCGCGGACCTCGCAGCGTGATGCGGTATACCTGCGGGTCACTGCCGCCCCACTCAACGGCGAGTGTTGTGAATGTGACCCGTTTATGGCCCGAATTTTCGTGATCTTGATGAGCCATTCGGTGGTGAGTTCGGTGCCGTGTTCCGTGCCCGATTCGGTGATGTGATCGAATCACATCACCCTGTGGCCGGAAAACCCCTGGTCGAGCGCCATATATCCGGCTGGAGGTTGCCCAGGATTGTATGTACTTTCACAGCTGTATATACATCCGTGCCCGGCCGGTCCTTGCCCGTCGCGTCGGTGCGCGTCCCTTTTCTGCGCCGGGGAGTCGGTGTGTACCTTGCGGCTGCTGTGTATCCACCCGCTCCTGCAGGCGGCGAGCCGCGGAGCACAGGCGCGGGGCGTGAAGCCTTCGGCCGGCGCCCCGAGTCTGGCGAGCGCCCCAGGAGGCTACGGTCGTCGTCGGCGCGGCGGGTCGGTGGGTCCTCGACCTCGCTCCGGCAGGCATCGGCCCGTTGAGCTGCGGTTGTGTACGGCAGGATGTGAAACGGATAGGTTTTGGATAGGGTCGGGATAGTTCGGGGATGTTCCGGAAGCAGTCTGGGTGCGGTTCGTGGACCGGCGTTTGAGGTGGGGTGAACGTGGGCCGGGTTGCTGCCGCGAGGACCTTCGGGCCGGAATTTGCGGGCTGGTCGGCAGGGTCAGCGGGCTCGTTGCTGTCGGCGTGAGATGTCCGCTTCGGGTCGTGGAAAATACGTGGGGTATTTCGTGGGGAAATACATGGCGAGATACGTGGTCCTATCAATTTTCCCACCCGCGCACCCGGATATCCGCAGTTGACGGGGCACATATCCGCGCGGATGTCATCCAGGATTGTCTATTCATACATAGTGAATAGACATGCGTTCGGGCGCTGATCGGTACCTGCTGATCGCAGGCGAGGAACTGGCTGTCCCCGTATCGGTGCCGACGCCTCCGACGTCCTCTCACTTCTCCGGGGGGGCGCTGTGGTGCTTGGTCGGTGCGCCAACGGGCTGGTTGGCTTTCGGGCTGCGGTGGCGTGCCCTGGTCGGCGTGCGATGCCCAAGCACGTTTGCGTGGCCGTTCGCCCTGGCGCGGCAGGCCGCGTGCTCGTCGTGAGCCGGTGCTCGGGTGAGGTGATGAAAATTATTCCGTGGCAGATTCGGTGGTGAGGTTGCGTGCCCGATTCGGTGGGGCGGTCAAATCGAACCACCCTCGCCCGCAGTCTCCGCTGCTCACCGGCGGTATATCCGCGCGGGCGGCAGCCGGGATTGTCTATACATACCTGTTGTATAGACATCCGTGGCGGCCGTATCCGGCGCCTGGTCTCGTGTCGTTCTGGCTGACCATGTGAAGGGGGCACCTCATATCCGTTCCCGTTCGCACGCCCGTGGTCGACGGCGGCGGGTTACCGGCAGTGTCTCGTCGTGGCATCGATAAATCCCGATGTGACGAAATACATGCCGGGCGTATGTCCCGAAATCGCGTTTTCGGCGGCAGTAGTAGGTGAGCACATCCGTCGTCTCCGTGAGGGAGTGAGCCGCCATGACCGGACACCCGACCGACCCCGACTCGCCCGCACCCGACCCCAACCTCGACCGATCTGTGGTGGTGCCACTGGATCCCGAACGGATCGGTTACTGGCGTCGAGTCGTCGCCGAACGCGAACCCCTCGACCGTGTCGAGCTCGACGCGCTCGCCGCCATCCTCGACCGTGTCCGGGCACGGAAACGGGCCGCCACCGACGCCGGTAGCGACCCGCATCAGGATCAGCACCCGAACGCCGCCTGACGGCCCACGTCAGGCCACAGAAACCCCATCCCCGGCCCCGGGGCCCGTGTCACCCGTGATGCCCGGCCCGGGGCCGTTCTGTGCCCCGGGGCGGGGCGTGTTTTTGTCCACCAACCGGATCCGGGACGAATCGAACCTCGGCCCCGCATTGGTTGCCGGTCCGACCACGAGACGGCTACCGCGCAGCGCGCGTGTGATCATGGCGCGTTTGTCAGCGGTCCCGGCGTCGGCCCATTGGGCCGCCCACGCCTGCGCGGACTCCGCGCGCAACTGATCGGTCTGCATGATCTGGCTCAAGTCGTAGCCGGTCATCACGGAGGCGAACATCTCCGATTGGGCGAGGAACCCCGGCACCGAGAAGAACGTCAAGGGGGCGATGAGGCCGCCGTATCCGTACTCCGTGCCGGCGTCCTCGGACCAGTGGGCCGGGTGATGATCCTGGACCGCGCGGGCGAATTCACGGATCTTCTCCCGGCCGACGACGTAGTGGTCGCGGGGGCGGTACCGATATCCCACCGGCAGTCCCGGTCCCGGTGCGGAAGGAGATTCCCGAGTTCCGGAGACGGCCGTATCGTCAGCACTCACGACGGCTCACTCTACCGATTTTCCGGGCGTCCGCAGGGTTCGTGAGCGGGTACGGCCGGACCCGCGGCAACGCCGATTGTGCGCTCGGCCGGGCGATTTCGCGTATCGGCATCGCCGTCAGCCGATATTCGCGGAGAGATCGGGAAGCATCCGCAGGGCTTGGTCGGCCCAGTTGTTCCACGCGTGGATACCGTAGGCGGGGAAGTCGTAGTGCACGTTCTGTGCGCCCAGGGTCGCCATCCTGATCTGGAAGGCGCGCGTGTTCACCAGCGCCAGCGCCTCGAGGCCCATCCCGTTCACCGTGGTGACGCTCGGGCTGTCGGTCGCGGTGGGCAGACCGCTCGCCGCCGACACCCAGAGCCGGGTGTTGTTCGCGACGAGGCGGGGTGCGGCCACGAACGGGTCGATCCGGAGCCATTTCGGATCCCAGGGCGCGGCCATCGAGTCCACGTTGTAGCCGCCGGCGTCGATCATGGCGACCCGGATCGCCTCCCGCATCCCGGGTGCGGAGATGTTCAGGTAGCCGGAGTAGGAGCCGGCGAAACTGAACTGGCCGGGATGGTCGCCGGCCAGGGTCAGGGCGGCGCTGCCACCCATCGACAGACCGAACACACCGTTGCGCCGGGTGGCGAAACCGAGCCGGTCGCGCAGAGCGGCGGGCAGTTCACGGGTCAGGAAGGTTTCCCACTTATAGGTGTAGGACTTGCCGGGGCCGCCCGACAGGGCCTGCAACCCGCCGGAGCCCGACGACGAACCGGAGGCCGATCCGGCGGCCGAACCCGAGCCGGGTGCCACACCGAGAAAGGAACTCGGCGCATTCCAGTCGGTATAGAAACTGGACTGTCCACCGACCGGCATCACCACGTTGATATTCCATTTGGTGAATTCCCGGGCGATATCGGTATCGATCTCCCAGCCGCTGAGATCTTCGCGGGCGCGCATCCCGTCCAGCGCGTAGACCACCCGGGAGGTATTGCCGTCGGCGGCGCGGAACACCCGCGATTTGATCGGGCCCATACTCGAGTCGACCCAGAAATCCGCTCCGGCGGGATCGAAGGCGGCGCGGGCGGGCGCGGTGCTGCCGCCGATCAGGAAGAGAGTTTGGGCGATGACCGCGAACGCGGCGGTGATCAGCCAGAGGGCGCGGCGGTTCAGGGCGTCCACCGGCGCCGGAGACAATCGGGTTCGCATCGCGGAGCAGGGCCTTTCGTCCGGGTGAGCACAGGGTCGAGGTGACCGGCCGGTGCCGGTCACGCGGATCCCGACCGGTGCCGAACAGCGCGCGGCCCCCGCCACGGTCTCGGCATACCGATCGGTCCGTCGTCGACGGAGGCGGGTTCGTTACCTATCTGTGATCTGATTCGCTCGGCGCGGGCCCCGGTATCACCGGTGATGTTCTGGTGTGAGCGGCCGTCACGGTGGCGATCCAGCGCAGTAGGCGGACACGGCGGGCCCACCGGGCGGGGTGGGCAACAGAGCCGGTGAGGGCGTGTTCTGCACGATCCAGGCAATCTTCCAGGAGGGCGTCGTGCAGCCACCGGTAGGCCAGGGGCCATGTCAGTCGCGCCCGACCTCGAGCATTCATGGCGAGCAGGTGAATCAGATCGGTGCCGTCGGAAGTGGGATGGACGGTGAATTCGTGGAAGCCGTCGAAGCCGCGGGGTCCGGTGAAGCGGAAGCGCACCCAGTGGCCGGGTACGTAGTGCTCCACCGTGTACCGGATAGGGCCGTGCCCACCGACCGCGCCTGCTTCGAGCGGGCGGTCGAGCCGCATCGCCGGCCAGGGGAAGGCCACCGAGGCACGATGCCGACCGGCTCCTGGACGCCGCCGCGGAACTCCTGGCCGGAGGAGGACCGGCCGCTGTCACCATGTCGGGAGTGGCCAAAGCCGCCGGCGCACCGAGCGGGTCGGTATATCACCGCTTCCCGGATCGCCCCGCATTACTGGCCGCACTGTGGTCACGCGCGCTACGGGGATTCCACGACGAACTGTTCGCCGCGCTGAGTCTCGGAGAACCGCGGGAGGCGATCCGCCGCAGTGCCCGCGCGAGCCTCGAGTGGGCGCGGCGCAACCCCCGCGAAGCGCGCGTACTGCTCGCCGGAGCACAAGAGCTGGATGAGCAGAACTGGAGCGAGCAGGCTCGCACGGACACCGCGCGAGCCGACACCGCGCTCCACGACGCCCTGAGTGCCCTGATCGAGAAGAGCGGCGATAGCGCTCCGGACGCGGCCGACCGGGCACTCCTCGCGGTAGTCGACCTGCCCTACGCCATGATCAAGCGATATCTGAATGCCGGCCGGCAGATCCCCGCCCACGCGCCCGAGCTCGCCGAGCAGGCAGCGGCAGCGTTGTTCGCTATGCGACGGAGCCGGACAACCAACACCCGCTCGGTGCACCACGGCCACGAGACCGCGCAGTAGTGCCATCGCTTCCCCGGAAGCCGCGCGGTCGTCGAGGTGACCGGCCCGGGACCGGCCACATGTTGTTCAGGCCTGTGGTCCGAGGGGCGAGCAGTATGTGTGCCGGACCGACCGCCGCCTCCCGCGTTCAGCGAAAAGTGCACGCCGATGTCCCCGGAGCCGTAATGATTCCGCGGGAACGGGAATTCACCCGAGACGGCGACGGGTTACGGGTTTGCCTTCCGATAGGCCTCGGCGATCTCCGCCGAGATCCGACCCCGGCTCGACACTTCCAGCCCGTTCTTGCGGGCCCATTCGCGAATCGTCTGGGTCCGGGCATTGTTGCCCGTGGCCTGCGGCCGCTGTTTGCTCTTCGCCCGGCCGCCGACCCGGCGCGCATGCGCTGTCCAGGAACCGATTGTGTCGCGCAGCTTTTCGGCATTGTCCGCCGACAGGTCGATCTCGTAGGTGACACCGTCCAGAGCGAGCGTGACAGTTTCCTCGGCGATGGAAGTTCCGTCGTAGTCGTCGACCAGCTCGACGATCACCTTGCGCGCCATGCAGTCCTCCGAACAGTGGGCAAACTATCCGGACAATGGTAGCCATAGGGGCCTGCCCGACCGGAATCCGGCAGCGGAGTCCGTACGGCACCGGTCCGGTCACCGCGCATCCGGTGAGCGACCTGACGATCCCCATGTTCGTGCTGGCCACCGGACAGGGGTTGGCGGTGGCCGCGCGGCTGGGGCTGCCGGCGGTGCTCGGCGGTCCGCTGCTGGACAGCCCGGACTCGGCTGCGGCTCTGGCCGGTTACCGCCGGGAATTCCGGCCGAGTCCGCGGGGCGAACGTCCGCGGGTGACGCTCGCGCTGGAGGTCACCGTCGCCGAAACCGATGAGCAGGCCCGCGCACTCGTCCTGCCCGAGGCCTGGGCGATGGCGCGGTCCCGGTCCACCGGCGTATTCCCGCCCTTGGAGCCGGTCGGCGAGAGCGCGTCGTGGACCGACCAGACGCGACGCCGCGTCGAGGCGGCGGTGCGGCGTGCGGTCGCGGGTACACCGGAGATGGTGCGGCGCCGGATCGAGCAGCTCGCCGACCGGACGGGCGCCGAGGAGCTGCTGGCGACCACCTCCACCTACGACCGCGCCGCGCTGGCCGCCTCCGATGCCGAGCTGGCGCGGATCATCGCCGGTTGAGTCTCAGGGCCGGGCGGGAACCGGTCGGTTCCCGGCGAAGCGCCGGATCTCCTCGATCACCAGTTCGGGTTCGGTGATCGGGACGTAGTGGCCGGAGGCCGGCGCGAGCACATGGCGGCCGGCAGGCGATACCGCGGCCCGGTGGGCGTGGGCGGCGTTCGCCGCGGCGCGGATCCGGGTGGTCATCCCGTCCCCGGACGGCCGCCCGAAATCACGTCACCGGGATGGCGCCGAGTTCGGATGGATCGTCGCGCCAGGTGGCGAGGTCGTCGAGGAAGGTGCGGGCCTGGACCGACTGCGTGCGGACGATATCCGGGGCGAACTCCTCCCGTTCCATATCGCGCCGGACGTCCGCGGGGACCGCGTTCAGCATCGAGCGGTACATCAGCCCGAGTAACCCGAGGCGCGCGAGGGCACCGTGCACTGTCAGGGTGATGCGTTCCACCCGGCGGATGGCCGTGCCGAACAGCAGTTCGGCCGCCTCGTCGGTGGGGTCGACCAGGACGAGTCGGTGCGGGCCCCGGCGCTACCCGACGCGGGACGCGAGGAACTCGCGGAAGGCGCGCAGCGTCTCGGTCGGCGCCTCGAGCTGCGGGTAATGCCCGACGTCGGGCAGTTCCACCACATCGGGCTCGGCAACCACCTGGCGGTACCGGCGCACCATGCGCGCGCCGGACACCGGGTCGCGCAGGCCGTCGATCAGCCGGACCGGCACCTGCGGGCGGATCAGCGCCCCGACCCAGCGCTGCCGATGGGCGCGCCGCTCGGCCATATAACCCATGAGTTTGTGGCCGTTGCGCTTGCCGTGCTTACTGCACCACAGCATCCAGAACTGGTGCATCTGCTCCTCGTCCGGCCGTGACTCGGCGGCGAACACCGCGCCCAGGCTGTGGGCGAAGGTCTTCTCGTTGCCGAACCGGCCGACCAGCGGACCCAGCGGGCTCGCGAGCAGGCTCTGGATGGGCCGGGGCCGATGGGCCTCGGGGAAGAGGCCGCCGTTGAGCAGGCAGACCGATTCGATCACCAGGGACCGATCCCCGGCCGCCCGGCGTTCGGCATCCCGGGCCAGCATTTCCTGGGCCACCGTATCGCCGTAGTCGTGGGCCAGGATGTGGAACCCCTGCACCCCTTGTTCCCGGAGCAGCTGTTCGGCCAGGTCGGCCTGATCGGTGATCGTGTAGTCGTAGTGCTGGGGTTTGGCCGACCAGCCGAAACCGATCAGGTCCGGGGCGAGAACCCGCTCGAACTGCTCGCACAGCTCCGGCCACAGGGCGTGCCAATCCCAGGACGCGGTGGGAAAACCGTGTAGGCACAGTAGGGTCCCGGACGATCCGGTACCGCCCGCGCGCCAGAAGATCTGGTGTCCGCGATGGGTGAAACGCGCTCCGCTCGACCGCCAGCTCGCAAACTCGTCCATGGTCCCAGCATGCCCCGCCGCGGGGCGCCGGTCGAGTATGTCGCGGGCGCGTCGGCGCGACGTCGCCACGCGCGGTATCCGCGGGGCGCAGAGGTAGGCTCGACGCCCGGAGGAGCCGCCGGCCCGGCCGGAGATCCGATCCGACCACTCGACGAGGAGGCACACCGTGCGTATCGGCATTCTGCTCAGTGAACGGTCCGGAGCCGACGCGCTGCGCCTGCTCGCCGACGATCTCCGCCGGGTCGCCGAGGAGGGGTTCGCCTCGGCTTGGCTCTCGCATATCTTCGGCGTGGACGCGCTCACCGCGCTGGCGGTCGCGGGTAGTCAGGTGCCCGAGATCGAACTCGGTACCGCGGTGGTGCCCACCTACCCTCGCCATCCCGGGGCACTGGCCCAGCAGGCGCGGACCACGGCGCTCGCGGTGGGCCCGGACCGGCTCACCCTCGGTATCGGCCTGTCGCATCAGGTGGTCATCGAGAATATGTACGGGTACGGGTTCGAGCGGCCGGCCCGTCATATGCGTGAGTACCTCGCCGTCCTGGTCCCGCTGCTGGAACGGCAGCCGGCGTCGTACAAGGGCGAAACGCTGAGCGGCAATCTGGAACTCGGGATCCCGGACGAGGGCCGGATTCCCGTACTGCTCGCCGCACTCGGTACCCAGATGCTGCGGCTGGCAGGCCGTCGCGCCGACGGCACCGTGCTGTGGATGACCGGCCCGGCCACCATTCGCGACCATATCGCGCCGACGATCGGCGCCGCCGCCGCCGACGCGGGCCGGCCGCCGGCGCGTATCGTCTGCTCGCTTCCCGTGCTGGTGACCGATGATGTCGACGGCGCCCGGGCACGGGCGGCCACCACCTTCGCGATGTACGGCACCCTGCCGTCGTATCGAGCGATGATGGACCGCGAAGGCGCGGCCGGGCCGGCGGATCTGGCGATCATCGGATCCGAGGAGCAGGTGGCGGCCCGTATCCGCGACATCTTCGACGCGGGAGCCACCGAATTCGTCGCCTCGGTCTTCGCCGGCGGGGCGGAGGCAGGTCGCACCCGCGCACTGCTGTCGGAGCTGACCGGCTGACCGCTCGCCCCGGCCGGCGGTGGCGCGTCAGGCCGGCCGGGTGATCATGACCGGGCACGCGGAGTGCTGGATGAGCGACTGGCTGGTCGAGCCGAGCAGCAGTCCGCGGAATCCGCCACGCCCCCGGCTGCCGACCACGACGAGTTGCGCGCGTTCGGACCATTCACGCAGATGCTGTGCCGGTGTGGACGGATACACCTCGCGCTGCACGGTGACCTCCGGATAGCGCTGCTGCCAGCCCGCCAGCCGTTCGGCCAGCACCGCCTGTTCGGCGGTCTGCAGATCCTCGGCCGGGATCTCGATCAGGCCGGTGCTCGCGAATTCGGTGAAGGTCAGATCACTCCAGGTGTGGACGGCGACCAGGTCGGTTTCGCGTTCGGCGGCCTCGGCGAAGGCGGCGGCGACCGCGGTATCGCTGACCGGGCTGCCGTCGACGCCGACGACCACCGGGCCGCTGGTGATCTCCTCCCCGTTCTCGCGCACCGCGACGATCGTGCCGCGGCCGTGCGCGGCGACCGCCAGGATCGTCGAGCCCAGATGCGAGACCGCGCTACCGCGCCGCGAGCCGAGGACCACCATATGCGCGGATTCGGACAGCCCGATCAGCATCTTCGCGGGGCTCTGCTCGGAGAGCAGGGTGTCGGCCTCCATCCCCGGGGCGGCCTCCCGGGCCACCTGCGTACCGGTTGCCAGTACTTGTTCACCGTGGGTTTTCAGCGTCTGCACGGCTTCGTCGACCATGGGCTGGTAGGCGACCAGCCAGGTCTTGGCCGGGGTCGAATTCATTCCGTAGGCGAGGATCAGGCGCCGGCCGCGCCGGGCCGCGACCGTCGCTCCCCAGCGGATGGCCGAATGCGCGGCGGGAGTACCGTCCACACCCACTACGACGGCAGCGGATACGAGCCGGTGTGGATCGTCTTCGTGTGCGGTCATCGGCCGAGTATCCCCCCGGCGGACAACCGCGGCGATATCCGCCGGGCGTGTCCGGCAAAACGGATCATGCGCATCCCGTGCTCGCGTCACAATATGCGCTACCTGGGTTTTCGTTCGCGGCGCGCCGTAGCGAAGGCTTGTCGAACGCGGCGGGATGTGCAGATCATGATCGCGTGCTGATATCGGATGGGGTGATCGGGCTACGGCCGATCGAGGTGGCCGATGCCGCCGCGCATCTGGCGGCTCAGGACCGGGCATCGATGCGTCGCGCCCCGGGCCCCGGAACCCCGAATGTCGTGGCCGATTTCGAACGCTGCGCCGACCAGTGGGCGCAGGACGGCCTGTGCAAGACCTTCGGCGTGGTGGACGCGCTGACCCATGCGCTGGCGGGGACCCTGGACCTGGCGGTGGAACAGGAATTCTTGGCGAAACGTCAGGCCGATATCGCCTTCGGCATCTACCCGCCGTGGCGGGGCCGGGGGGTCGCCGGCCGCAGCGTTGTGCTGGCGTGCCGATATCTGGCCCGGCACGATCTGGCCGACGAGGCGATACTGCGGATAGACCCGGACAACAGCGCGGCGATGGCGCTGGCCCACCGGCTCGGATTCCACTACCACCACACCAGCGTGGGCCCCGAGGGCCGTCTCGATTGGTTCATCCAGGCGGTTTGATCCGGTTCACGCGCCCTTGCGGGTTCTCTTCTGCGCGGTTTTCCGGGCCTTCGGCTCCGCGGTCTTGCGCGGTTGCGCTTTCCTGGACTGCGACTTCCGGGCCTTCTTCGGGGCCCCGGATTCCGTATCCCCGCCCGCGCCGCTGGCCTCCAGGCTCCGCTGCAACGCGGCCACCAGATCGACCACCTCGGCATCGGACTCCGCGGCGGCCGCCTCGGGGCGTTCGGGTGCCTTCCCGTCACCGCTGGCGACTGCCTCGTCCAGCAGGCGCTGCAATTCGACCTGGTATTCGTCGGTGTACTGGTCGGGGTCGAAATCGTCGGACATCGACTCGACCAGCGTCTCGGCCATCTTGATCTCCTGGGGCCGGGGTGTGCCGGCTTCCTCCAGCGATTCGAAGGAGACCGCGCGTACCTCATCGGGCCACAGCAGGGTCTGCAGCACCAGCATGCCGTCTCGTACCCGCATGGCCGCGAGCCTGGTCTTCTGGCGCAGCGTGAAATGCACGAGCGCGGTGCGGTCGATACGTTCGAGGGTGGCGGCGAGCAGCACGTAGGCCTTGGGGGTATTCGAATCCGGTTCCAAATAGTAGGTCTTGTCGTACAGGATCGGATCGATCTGATCCGACGGTACGAATTGCAGAACAGGGATCTCGTGTTTCTCGGCGACCGGAAGTTTGGCGAAATCGTCGTCGGTGAGGACGACTTTCTCCCCCTCCGGTGATTCGTATTGTTTATCGATATCGGCGAATGCGACCGATTTCCCGCATATCGTGCAGACGCGGTCGTATTTGATCCGTCCGCCGTCTTTGGCGTGGACCTGATGGAATTTGATGTCGTGGTCCTCTGTGGCGGTGTAGACCTTCACGGGGACATTCACCAGCCCGAACGCGATCGAGCCTTTCCAGATTGACCGCATCACTCCATGATGACCGACCCGGACCCCCGGGGCGAGATCGGTCGCAGTCCGAGTGTCGCCGCCGCGAGCCGGGTCCGCACGGGGCCCGGAAGCCCGAAAAAGAGCCCGGACATGGCGGTGAGCATGCCGATCGGATCGTCGCGCCGTGAGAGATAGGCGCGTTGCAGTTCGATATCGAGATCGAAGAATGCGTCGAAGAAACGCGGGATCTCGGTCGGCGGCAGCGCCAGCAACGCCCGCAGCCCGGCCTGCCGGAGCCGGTGGACCGCGCGCGCCGCGGTGGTCCACCCCGAGCCGCCGGCGGCGACGGACTCGGCCGCCGTCAGCGCGGCCGCGACGCTGTAGCCGGTGGCGGGATGCAGATACCCGCCCGCCGCGCCGAAGCGGCCGGCGCCGGGCCTGCCGCCGGCGACCGGGAAGCGCACCCGCTCGACCGGTTCGTCGCCCGCGGTTGCGATATGCCGGGCCCGCAACCGGCGGTGCAGGCGTCGCGCGAGTTCCTCCTGGGTGAGGGCGGGTGCGCCCACCAGGCAGGTTTCCTCGTACAGCACGGCGTCGGCGCCCAGCGGTACCGCGTAGAGAAACGAGGGGGTAGCGCCCGGGGCGGCACCGTTGTCCGGCCGCCAGTCCATGAACAGTGCGGGCTCCGACGCGGTGTCGCGGGCGAGCTTCAGGCCGTAGGCGGTCTGCTCGGCCCGGCCCGGACGACGCCGTAACCCGCGCGCGTCGACTACCCGGCCGGCGCGCAGGACCCGGCCGCTGTCGAGCGTCACCGTGCGCCGGTCGAGTGCCACCGCCCGCCCCGGCACCACCTTGGCGCCGGTGAGATCGAGGGACTGCTGGAGCAGGGCGGTATCCAGTACGGAATACGCACGCGAGATGGTGTGATCGCGCAGGCCGTGCGCCCGGGGTCGGGCGACGGTGGCCGCGACGACGGACCCGTCGAGCCAGTCGGGGAGTTCGTCGGACCAGGCGGCGTAGGTCGCCCGCCATACCCGCCGCGGATTCGGGTCCACGACGAGCACGGTCATCCCGCGGGCCAGACAGCGGTGGGCGAGCGCGCGCCCGGCCGGCCCGAGCCCGCAGATGGCGATATCGGCGCTCATCGTCGGATCGAAACACGGCCGCCGCGCGCCGCGCCCGCCGGGGTGGTGGTGATTGTCGCCGCCCGCCGCCGTGGCCAGGAACAGCCGCCGCGGTCACGCGTGTTACGACTGGGTGAACCGACGACCCGGAAGGAACGTGGATGACGAACGTGGAGGCGGCACGGACCGCACCGGATACGGGCGGCGGGCGGCGTGCCTGGTTCGGTCTGGCCGTACTCCTGCTGCCGGTGCTGCTGGTGTCCATGGATATGTCGGTGTTGTTCCTGGCGTTGCCCACCCTCACCGCCGACCTCGACCCGACCGCCGCCCAGCAATTGTGGATCCTCGACATCTACGGGTTCCTCATTGCCGGTCTGCTGATCACCATGGGCAACCTGGGCGACCGGATCGGCCGCCGCACCGTGCTGCTCGCGGGCGCCACCGTATTCGGCGCCGCCTCGGCGATCGCGGCCTTCGCGCCCAGTGCGGCGGTACTCATCGCGGCCCGCGCGCTGATGGGGATCGGCGGGGCAACCCTGCTCCCGTCGAGTCTGGCGCTCATCTCCGATCTTTTCCCGGACCAGCGGCAACGTTCGCGGGCGATCGGGATCTGGACGGCGTTCTTCGCGGGAGGCTCGGCCGTCGGGCCGATCATCGGCGGCGTCCTGTTGCACCACTTCTCGTGGGGGTCGGTGTTCCTGATCAATGTGCCGGTCCTGCTGGTGCTGCTCGCGTTCGCGCCACTGCTGCTGCCCGAGCACCGGGCCGCCGCGCTGGGGCCGCTCGATCTGCCCAGCGTGGCACTGTCCATCGGCGGGATCCTGCCCGCGGTGTACGCGGTGAAGCACATCGCCGAGCACGGGCCCGATGTCGAGGCCCTCGTCATCGCGTTCCTCGGCGCGGCGGTGCTGACCCTGTTCGTACGCCGGCAGCGGCGACTGGCCCACCCACTGGTCGATCTGTCGCTGTTCACTCGCGCCCGGTTCTCGGTCGCCATCGGGTCGAGTACCGCCGCGATGATGTCGCTGGCCGGGCTCAGCTATCTGAGCAGTATCTGGTTGCAGTCGGTGACCGGGCGGGACCCTCTGCAGGCGGCCGTGCTCGGGATCCCCATGGCGATCACCGTGTTCATCTTCTCGGTGAGCGGATCGGCGGTGGCCCGGCTGCTCGGCGTGCGGTGGGCGTTCGTCACGGCACTGGTGACGGCCGCGGCCGGCAACCTGCTGGTGCTCGGTATCGGCGCCGACGGCGGCGCGGGCTGGTACGTGGCCGGGTCGGCGATCGCCGGTATCGGTTACGGCATTGTGTTCACGCTGGTCTCGGAGGTGGCGGTGGCCTCGGTCCCGCCGGAACGGGCCGGTTCGGCGGTCGGTATCTCCGAAACCAGTTTCGAACTCGGTAATGCATTGGGTCTGGCCCTGCTGGGCTCGCTGGCAGCGCTGGTCTTCCGCGCCGGTGGTGAGTTCGCGCCGACCCTCGGGGAGACCATCCAGCGGTACGCGGCCGATTCCGGACTGCTGGCCGCGGCGCGGGAATCGTTCGTCACCGGTGCGCACGCGTCCATCGCGGCCGGCGCCGGCGTGCTGTTGCTGATGGGGGTGATCGCCTTCGTGGTGGGCCGGGGTGACCGCCCGGCCGGTTCGCCGGACGACGACCGTTGAGGGTGGTGGCCGGCGGCCGGTTGACCGCCGGCCACCCTCGATCACTGCGCCGGCGAGGTGCCGTACGGGGCGGCGGCGAAACCGTCCATC
>NZ_JBKOOL010000136.1:0-15741 GCF_046764065.1 Nocardia sp. NPDC002869 | reverse complement strand
GTGCCCCGCACGATCCGGCGCGGTCGTCTGTTCCCGGGTGATCCGTCGGCCCCGCGGCTACCCTTCCCCCGGCCACCAGCGTTCGAGGACCTGCGCGACACCGTCCTCACTGTTGGTCCCGGTGATCTCGTCGGCGGCCGCGAGCGCCTCCGGATGGGCGTGCCCCATCGCGACCCCCAGCCCGACCATGCGCAGCATCGGGATGTCGTTGGGCATATCGCCGAAGGCGACCATATCCGCGGGATCGACTCCGAGCCGCTCGCCCAGGGTCCGCAGCCCCGATGCCTTGCTGACCCCGGGCGCGGAGATCTCGATCAGGCCGTGTTCGGTGGAGTAGGTGATATCGGCGCGGTCGCCGATATGGGCGGCCAGCGTCACCGCCATATCGCCGCTACGGGCGCCGGGTAGCCGGATCAGCATCTTGATCGCCGGGGTGTCGATGACCTCGTCGCGGGCTACGGCGGTGTCGTCGGGATTCAGCCAGGCGTGCTCGTACTGCGGTGAGCTGACGAATTGCGGAGTGGCCGCGTCGTGCGCGCTGGCGCCGATCCGTTCGGCCGCCAGCCCGCATCCGGGCAGCACCTTCTCCGCGATATCGGCGACCCAGGCCAGGGTTTCCACATCCAGCACCGACGCCCCGAGCACCTTGTCGGTCCCGGCGTCGTAGAGCACGGCGCCGTTACCGCATACACACAGCGGCGCGAACCCGAGCCCGGCCACCACCGGGGCGATCCAGCGCGGCGGACGGCCGGTGGCCAGCACGAACGGCACTCCGTCCGCGACCAGTGCCGCCACCGCGGCCCGGGTCCGCGCCGTAACCCGCTCATAGGGATCGATCAGGGTGCCGTCCACATCGGAGGCCACCAGTTCCGGTCGGGTCTGCCGCGTTGCACTCACCCGTTCCATTCTGCTGGGTCGGCCGCGGCGCACCGGCGGGCGTACCCGTTCGCGGGGCGAACACGCAGCAGGCCGTCCGTCGCGCATGCCCGGGGATCGCTCCCTATGATCAGGGGCTACACCTGATATCGAGGGGAACGATGGCCGGCTTTCTGCTACGACGGGCGCTCAATTACGTCGTGCTGCTGCTCTTGGCGTCCTTTCTCACCTTCAGCCTCGCTTCGCTGACCTTCCGGCCGCTGGACAGCCTGGAACAGCGCAATCCGCGACCGCCGCAGTCGGTGATCGACGCCAAGGCCGAGGAACTACATCTGAACGAGCCGATTCCGCAGCGCTACGTCACCTGGGTGACGGGTGCGGTGCACGGCGATTTCGGCGAGACGCTCGGCGGGCAACCGGTGAGCGAGGAACTCGGCCGCCGGGTCGGGGTCAGTCTGCGGTTGCTCATCCTCGGTTCGATCATCGGCACGGTCCTGGGCGTGCTCATCGGTGCGGCCGGCGCGATCCGCCAGTACCGATTCAGTGACTATTTCACGACCGTCGTATCCCTGCTGATCCTGTCGACCCCAGTGTTCCTGCTGGCGACGCTGCTGAAATTCGGTGCGCTCGAGATCAACTCGGCCACCGGGACGCAGATCTTCCTCTACACCGGCGAAACGTCGGCGACCACTATCGAGGGGTTCGGCGCCCAGCTGGTCGACCGCCTGCAACATCTGGTGCTGCCCACCCTGGCCCTGGCCCTGGGTGGGATGGCCGGATACAGCCGCTACCAGCGCAATGCCATGCTCGATGTCCTGCAGAGCGATTTCATCCGAACCGCCCGGGCCAAAGGCCTCACCCGCAACCGGGCCCTCTACAAACACGGGCTGCGGACCGCACTCATCCCGATGGCCACGCTGTTCGCCTACAGCTTCGGCGGGCTGATCACCGGCGCCACCTTCACCGAGAAGATCTTCGGCTGGCACGGCGTCGGGGAATGGCTGGTCGATTCCATCAACGCCCAGGACATCTACGTGGTCGCCACGGTGACCGCGTTCGCCGGGCTGGTGGTCCTGGTGTCGGGTCTGCTCTCCGATATCGTCTACGCGATTCTCGACCCCCGGGTGCGTGTGGGATGAGCATCAACGAAACCGAGATCCTGGTCCAGGGCGCACCCGAACCGGTCGCTTCCGGCCGGCGCAAACTCATCCTGCGCCGCTTCCTGCGCAACAAACCCGCGCTGGTCGGTACCGCGGTGCTGATCCTGATGTTCCTGGCCAGTTTCGTACTGCCATCGTTGCTGCCCTACGACTATCAGGACATCGACTACACCGCCCTGCTCCAACCGCCCAGCCCACAGCATCCTTTCGGTACCACCGAGATCGGCCAGGATGTACTCGCCCAGACCCTGCGCGGGCTACAGAAGTCGCTCATCATCGGCTTGTGCGTGGCCGTGTTCTCCACCACCATCGCCGCCGTCACCGGCGCGGTGGCCGGACTGCTGGGTGGCTGGACCGACCGGACCATCATGTGGGTGGTCGACCTGCTGCTGGTGGTGCCGAGTTTCATCATCGTGGCCCTGTTCGCGCCGCGTACCAAGGGCAGCGGTTCGATCGTGCTGCTGATCATCCTGCTCAGTGTGTTCGGCTGGATGATCAGCGCGCGGATCGTGCGCGGCCTGACCATGAGCCTGCGCGAACGCGAATTCGTCCGGGCCGCCCGCTATATGGGCGCGCCGACCCGGACGATCATCCTCACCCATATCGTGCCGAACATCGCCTCGATCCTGATCATCGACACCACGCTCACCGTCGGCGCCTCGATCATGGCCGAGACCGGGCTCAGCTTCCTCGGTTTCGGGGTACAGCCGCCGGATGTGTCGCTGGGCACGCTGATCGCGAACGGCACCAGTTCCGCCATGACCTATCCGTGGCTGTTCCTCTTCGCGGGCGGTCTGCTGATCATCACCGTGCTCTGCGCGAACCTCGTCGGCGACGGCCTGCGCGACGCCTTCGACCCCGGCGCGAAACGCGCCCGGTCCCGGCCGTCGCGGAAGGCGCGCAAGGCGGCGGAGAAGTCCCGGCAGGCGGAGGAAGCGGGGACATGACCGGAGAGACCACGACGGTGCAATCGGCAGCGGACCGGGCCGTACCCGGTGCATCCGGCTCGGGCCAGGGCCGCGCGCCCCTGCTGGAGGTATCGGATCTGCGCGTCTCGTTCCCCAGCGAAGAAGGCCGCGTCGACGCGGTCCGCGGGGTGGACTACACGGTCGCCGACGGCGAGGTCCTGGCGATCGTCGGCGAATCCGGATCCGGGAAATCGGTGTCCTCCCTCGCCGTGATGGGTCTGCTGCCCGAACAGGCCCGGGTCACCGGCTCGATCCGGTTACGCGGACGGGAGCTGCTCGGCCTCGGCGACCGGGAACTGTCGAAACTGCGCGGTAGCGCGGTGAGCATGGTGTTCCAGGACCCGCTCTCGGCGCTCACCCCGGTGTACCGGGTGGGCGATCAGGTCGCCGAAGCTCTACTCGCGCACGGGAATATGAGCAAGGCCGAGGCGGCGAAACGCGCGGTCGAACTACTCGATCTGGTCGGTATCCCCGACCCGGAACTGCGCGCGAAGGCCTTCCCGCACGAATTCTCCGGCGGTATGCGCCAGCGGGTGGTCATCGCCATGGCGATCGCCAACGATCCGGCGCTCATCATCTGCGACGAACCGACCACCGCACTCGATGTGACGGTGCAGAAGCAGATCCTGAACCTGCTGCGCAAAGCGCGCGATATCACCGGCGCGGGCGTCGTCATGATCACCCACGATATGGGTATCGCGGCCACCCTCGCCGATCGCGTGGCCGTGATGTACGCGGGCCGGATCGTGGAAACCGCGACCACCGCGCAGGTTTTCCGAAGTCCCCGGATGCCCTACACCGTGGGGTTGCTCGGCTCGATCCCGCGGATGGACGGGCCGCCCCGGGCCCCGCTGATCCCGATCGTCGGCGCGCCTCCGGCGATGCACGCGCTGCCGCGGGGATGTTCGTTCGCGCCGCGCTGCCCGGTCGCGGTCGAGGACTGCCGCGCCGCGGAACCGCCGCTGGCCGAGACCGTTCCGGGCCATCGCGCGGCGTGCGTCCGTACGGACGAGGTCGATTCGGCGGCGCTGTTCGACGCCTATCGCCGCGAGATCGGCGAGCCGGCGGCGCTTCCCGCGACCGATCCGCAGCCGGTGCTGAAAGTGACGGATCTGGTCAAAACCTTCCCCATCACCTCCGGGGTGATCCTGCGCCGCCGCAAAGGCGAGGTCCGCGCCGTGGACGGGATCAGTTTCGAGGTCCGCGCCGGACGCACCCTGGCCCTGGTCGGTGAATCCGGGTCGGGTAAATCCACCACCCTCACCCAGATCCTGGACATGGTGAAACCGCAGGCCGGGACCATCGAGATCATGGGCCGCGATACCGCCACCCTCAGCACCGCGCAACGTGGTGAACTGCGCCGCAAACTGCAGATCGTCTTCCAGGATCCCACGGCCTCACTGGATCCGCGGCTCCCGGTTTCCGATATCGTCTCCCAGCCGATGCGCATCGCGAAGCGGCCGAAATCCGAGATCACCCGGCGCGTACCGGATCTGCTGCGGCAGGTGGGCCTGCGGCCCGAACACGCCGACCGCTATCCGGGTGATTTCTCCGGCGGCCAGAAACAGCGCATCTGCATCGCCCGGGCGCTGGCCCTGGACCCCGAACTGCTGGTGCTCGACGAGCCGGTGTCGTCACTGGATGTCTCGATCCAGGCGGGCGTGCTCAATCTGCTGCGCGACCTGCAGGCCGAACGCGGGCTCTCCTACCTCTTCGTCTCCCACGACCTCTCGGTGGTGCGCAATCTGGCCCACGATATCGCGGTGATGTATCGGGGCAAGATCGTCGAAGCGGGGCCGGCGGAACAGATCTTCGGCGATCCGGGACACGAATACACACGATCACTGATCGATGCCGTGCCCGTACCCGTGGTAGAGGGTTGACGGACGTGTTCTCCGGACCCACCGGCAGGAAGGATGAACGGCCATGAGGATTCGATCATTGCGGAGGCTCGCGGTGCCGCTGTGCACCGTAGCCCTGCTCGCGGCCGGTTGTGGAGCGAACGACTCCGGGGCGCCCGAGGGCGCGGTCGCCGAACTGGGCACGGTCAACGACATCAACCCGCACGATGTGAGCGAACTGCGTGACGGCGGGAATCTGCGGCTGGCCGCCACCTCCTTCCCGGAGACCTGGAACCCGATGCAGATCGACAGCGACGGCGAATCCGCGAGCATCATGCGCCCGATGCTGCCGCGCGCGTTCACCACCGACGCGGCCGGTGCCATCTCGGTCAACACCGACTTCTTCACCGGCGTCGAGCTGACCAATACCGAGCCGCAGCAGGTCACCTACACCATCAATCCCAAGGCGGTGTGGTCCGACGGGTCCCCCATCACCTGGGAGGACATCGCTTCCCAGGCCAACGCCATGAGCGGCAAGGATCCGAAGTTCCTCATCGGCAACACCAACGGATTCGACCGGATCGAGAAGGTCGAACGCGGTACCGACGACCGCCAGGCGATCATCACCTTCAAGAGCCACTATGCCGACTGGGCCGGTCAGTTCGCCGGGAACTCCATGCTGCTGCCGAAGGAAGCCACGGCCACACCGGACGCGTTCAACGAGGCCTGGCGCAACGCCCCCGGAAAGACCTCGGGTCCGTTCGTCGTCCAGTCCACCGACCGCGGCCAGGGCCGGATCGTGCTGGGCCGCAATCCGAAATGGTGGGGCGCTACACCGAAACTCGACACCATCACCTACAGCGTGCTGTCGAGCGAAGCGATGGTGCCGGCGCTGGCCAACAACGAGATCGACGCCATCGGCCTGGCCACCCGCGACGATATGCAGACCGCCCGCAATACGCCCGGTGTGGCGATCCGGCGCGCTCCCGGTAACAGCTGGTCGCATCTGACCTTCAACGGCGCCCCGGGCTCGCTGCTGGAGGACCCGAAACTGCGGGTCGCCGTCATCAAGGCCATCGACCGCGCCGGTATCGCCAAGGCCATGCAGAACGGCCTGGTGAACGACCCGCAGCCGCTGAACAACCACATCTTCATCCAGGGCCAGAAGGGCTATCAGGACAACAGCCTGCCCTTCGATCCCGAGGCCGCCAGGCAGGAACTCGACGCCCTGGGCTGGACGCTGAACGGGGACGTCCGGGAGAAGGACGGCCGCAAACTGGTGATCCGCGACGTCATGTACAACGACAAGACCTGGGTGCAGGTCGCGCAGATCATCCAGCAGAACCTGCGACAGGTGGGGATCGAACTCGCCATCGAGACCAAACCCGGCAGTGGTTTCTTCACCGACAACATCCAGCCCGGCAATTTCGATGTCGGCCAGTGGGTGTGGATGGGTGACGCGTTCCCGCTGAGCAGCATCCCGCAGATCTGGGGCTACTACCCCGAAAATCTGCAGGGTAACTACGGCCGCATCGGGTCGCCCGAGCTGAACGAGCTCATCGAGAAGACGCTGACCGAACTGGACCCGCAGAAGGCCATCGAGCTGGCCAATCAGGTCGACCAGGCGGTCTGGGCCGAGGGTCATTCGATCCCGCTGGTGCAGTCGGCCGGAAACGTCGGGGTCCGCGACAACCTCGCCAACTACGGCGCCGCGGGACTGGCTTCCCTGGACTACACGAAAATCGGTTTCCTGAAGTGAGCTCCCGGATAGGCCATCCGCTGGCCTATCCACTGTGCGTGACCATCGGCGCCCTCGCGGTACTCACCGCGTGGGCGCCGTTCGCCGATCCGGACCAGCTCAGCGCGCTGGCGGTGGCCGGCGCGGGCATCGTGGGATACAGCGGGTACCGGGTCGCGGTGGCGCTGGGGGTGGTCGGCTACCGAGCCGAGAGCGCCACGACAGTGACGGCGCGGCGGGTGAGACAGGAATATCAGCTGGTCAGCCGTTCCTGGCTGGAGTTGCGTGACGGCGAGGACGAGCGCTGGCTGCCGGTGTACTTCACACCGGAGCTGATCGGTTTCACCGGCGGCACGGCCCTGCTCGGCGAGCGGCAGATCGTGCTGCGGCCCGAGTCCGGCGGCCCCGAGCTGCCCGGGGGACCACGCGAGTTCCGGGTACTCCCGGCCGGCCGGGCCCGGGAGACCGAACCGGCCGGTCGCCTGGTCGACAATCCGACGCGAGTGGACCCGGAAGCGGAGACCCGGGCGGCCACCACCACGAAGACCACCCGCCGATTACTGTTGGACGCCCAGCCGGCGGTCGCCGCCCCGTTCGTCGCCCTGTTGTGGCTGTATGTGATGGGTGGCGGGACCGGGGCGTTCATTGCCGCCATGTGTGTGGCGGCCGCGACCGGGACCTGGCTCGGCGCCATCCGCGGCTCGGACCCGAGCTGAACACCGTACACGAGATACGCCCGACTCGGTCACCACCTCATCGGGGGCCGACCGCCCGCAAGCGCGCGAACTCAGTGCGGGATGGAATCGATGATCGCGCGGGCACCCTGGCGGAGCAGATCGGAGCCGACGAAGAAACCGAGAGCCTGCGGATCCTCCGGGACACCCCAGTGCTGCGAATCCAGCCACCGGGTGCCCTCGAGATCGAACACCTTGCCGCGCAACGACAGCCGACCGGTGGGTTCGATCACGCAGACCCCGGCGATCGGGGAATTGCAGTGCCCCTGCAGGGCGTGCAGCATGGCGCGTTCGGCGTCGGCGACGCGTCGGGTTTCGGCATGGTCGAGACGGCCGGTGAGTTCGCGGACCTCGTCATCGTCGGCGCGGCAGGCGAGCGTGAGCACGCCCGCGCCGATCGGCGGGCACATGACCTCGAGCGGCAGGATCTCGGTGATCCGGTCCTGCCGGCCGATGCGATGCATCCCGGCGACGGCGGCGATCAGCACATCGCAGTAGCCGTCCTCCAGCCGCTCCAGCCGGGTGTTCATATTCCCGCGCAGCGGTTTCATCACCAGCCCCGGATAGTGCAGGCGCAACTGCGCCGCCCGGCGCACCGAACTGGTCCCGACCACCGTCCCCGGCGGTTGTTCGGCGAGCGGGCGGCCGTCCTTGGTGATGATCGCGTCGCGCACATCGTCGCGCTCCGGGAAACCGGCGAACGCGATACCTTCCGGGATCGGGATATCGCCGGGAATATCCTTCAGGCAATGCACAGCGAGATCGGCCCGGTCCTCCAGCAACGCGTCGTCGATCTCCTTGACGAAAGCCCCCTTGCCGCCGAGCTGCGCCAGATCACCCATCCAGCGGTCGCCGGCGGAGGTCACTTTCACCAGTTCGGTGTCGACACCGAACTCGGATAGACCGGTCGCAACCTGCTCGGCTTGGGCTACTGCCATAGGACTGGCCCGGGTCGCGACCCGGATAATGCGCGAGGCCATGGCGTGACTCTACCGCCGCCGGAATTCGCCCTCGAGGGGCGGTAGTACGCGCTTCGGGGTGGGAGTGACCCTGGTCACGACCAGACGAAGGTCAGTAGAGGTAGCGGGCCTGGGCAATCAGAATGTTGTCTCCGGAGACGGCATAGACGAGACGGTGCTCGTCGTTGATTCGGCGAGCCAGTACCCGGACTTATCGCCCTTCAACGGCTCGGGTTCGCCCAGCCCGGTGAACGGGTCACGATCGATATCGTCGATCAAACGCATGACCCGCAACGCTATTTTTCGATCGGCGGAGATCCAGCGGCCGAGGTCTTCGAATGCGACCTTCGCGAAGGTGACTTTCATTCGAGCTTTTCGGCGAGCTTCGCCAAGTCCACTTCAACAGAATCACCGGCCTCCAGCTGGGCGATACCTTGCGCGAGGCGCGCGGCGTTGGCGGGAGAACGCATCAGGTAGAGGGTCTCGCGAAGGGAGTTGTACTCGTCCTCGGAGATCAGGACGGCGTTGCCTTTGCGACTGGTGATATGCACGGCGATGGCGTCGTCGTCACCTGTTCGATGAGCGGGTACAGGTTGGCCCGCGCCTCGCTGACGGACATGCTGGTCATCGGCCGGTTTCCCTTCCCTGTATCGCCATTGAGTGGTACCGGTTTATGGGGCAAGTGGTCGAGCAATCCCGGTAGGCACAACCTTGCCGCCCGCAGAACCGCAGGCGGGTATGCCACCTACCACGTGACAAATGGCAGCCCAGGAATCCGTCGAGAGGTAGTGGAGGATGGTGAGCGACCATCGACGACGGGTCTTCGACGAGGAGCTGGACCGCGGCTGTGATCACCACCGGAAGTTACGCCTACCGCAGGCCCGACGGCATTGCGGTAATACCGGCCGCGCTGCTCAGACCGTAGTCACCACCGACTCCTGACACTGCTGCAACATTATTCGGATCCCGACTCGACGCCCGCCGATCGTTACAACATCCCTGCTGGGTCGGTGGCCCGGTATGAGAGTGCGGTGGTATCCGGGTCAGCCCCGGGCGACGGCAGCGAGAAAGGAATCCCACGCCGCCGGATCGACCACCAGGGCCGGTCCGGCGGGGTTCTTGGAGTCACGGATGCCAACCGCACCGTCCGCGAGGAGCGCGACCTCGACGCAGTTCTTGTCCGCGCCACTGAAACTGCTCTTGAACCATTCGGCGCCGGAAAGATCTGTCATCACTAGAGGTACTCCTTTGCCAAACGCCTCAACATATCCCTGCTCTGCACCATGTCCAGTGCTGCGTTGAGGAGAGTCCGATTGGCTTCAGCATACCGGCGGACAGCGGACTCCTTCTCCAGATAGAGGTCACCGGTGAAGCTTTCGATGTACACGACCGTAGGATCCGGCCTCCCCCGCCTCCCGGTGTCTCCCGGTTCGAGGATGACGAACGGGCCGATCGCCACTCCGAGCGGAAAGCCCGCCGAGAACGGCAGGACTCGGACAGCGATGTTGTCCCGGGTACTCAAGTCGGCCAGATGGCGAAGCTGTGCGGCCATGACTCTTCTGCTGCCCACAACCGTTCGCAGCGCCGCCTCACGGAGCACGATGTCGACGACCATCGGCTTGGCCCTGCGGGTAATTCTCTTCTGCCGCGCGTGGCGCAGTGCGACTCGGCGCTCGAGCTCGGCCGGGCTGTCATCCGGATATGCGGCCCGCATCAGGGCATACATGTACGCGGGTGTCTGTACGAGGCCCGGAATGATCTCCGGCTCGTAAGTTCGGAGCCGCTGCGCACTCGACTCGAGATCCACGAATACGTCGAAATGTTCGGGGATGAGATCCCCGTACTCGTGCCACCAGCTCTGCCCGGCTGCCTGCCGAGCCAGACCCTTGAGCACCTCGGTGAATTCGTCGCTGAACTCGTAGATCCGGCACAATGCCTCCACATCCGCCAACCGGATTCGTTCGGTCCTGCCGACCTCCAGCCGCTGGACCGTGCTGATACTCCACTGCATCAGCGCGCCCACATCGGCCAGCGTCAGCCCTAACGCTTCCCGCCCGTTGCGCAGGTGTTTACCCAGCTGCCGCCGGGGCAGCGTCGATCCAGCGAACTCGGCCATTCGCCTATCTCCGTTCGAAGGGGACCAGGCATTCTCATCCTCGAAAAAAGCACAGCCGGGGATAAAAAACACCGTGGTGATTCGGATGGTTTCTCGATCGCGCCTGGCACAGCACCCAAACTCGATGCTGTGCTGGGTACGCGCCCGGTATGGGGAAGCCGCCGCAAGCCCCCGCTTCCCCGTCCGGTGCCCCTGATAATCCACCGGGCCGGGCGCGCTCACAGTACCCCCGATTCTCGTCAGAGGTGTTGCGATCGACGGTCTTTCGTACCTCGGCCGACCGTGCCCACCCGAGGGCCCGCAGGGCTGGTCTAGAGCCGCTCGGCCACCGCGCTCGCCTCGAGCCGGCCGGGCGAATCCGAGAAGGTCACGGACTGAGGTAGTAATGCAGGAACGCTTCTCGACCGTCGGATCTCGTCCAATCCCCCGGGCCGCTGTGCACTCGGTGCCAGCCCGCCCGTTCGTACAATGAGATAGCGGCGGCGGCGCCGTCTTCCACATCGAGTACCGCCCGGCGGCCGCGCAGCCGGGCCATCTCCACCGCCGCCTCGAGCAGAGCGCGACCGGTGCCGCACCGTCGGCTCGACGACACGACGAACAAGCGGATCACCGAGATGGGCGCGACATTGCCGCCAACAGCGGCACGAACCGCCGGTGGAAGCGCACTCTCACCGATACCGATATGGCCGGCCACGGTGTGCCCGGCCGCGGCGATCCGCGCGTCGATCAGCTTCGCCGGGTTCAACCAGCCGGCCGGGTCCGCAGGCCAGGCCGCCGGGTAGCCGTCCGTCTCGTGCACGCGGCGCAGCGCTGCCACGCAGGACGGTAGATCGTCGAGGATTCTGGGCCGGATATCCACCGACCGCACCGTGCTACCCGGCCGGTTCGGACAGCTTCCGGGAGCGCAGTTCGTGTCCCTTGGAGGTCTTACAGCGACCCGACTCCAGATCCCACTGCCAGCCGTGCAGGTTGCAGGTCAGCGTGTTGCCGTCCACCACACCGAATTTCGACAGGTCCGCCTTCAGATGCGGGCAGCGGCGCTGGATCTCCCAACCCGCCACCTCCACCGAGGCCGAATCGTCGTGCGCTTCGGAGAACCAGCCGTCCGCGTAGGCGATCCGCTCATCGGTGAGGCATTTGAAGAAGGTGTAGAGGTATTCGTTGTAGCCACCGATCCGCCACGCCTGGAAACGAGTGGACAGGAAAATGGTGTTCACCCAGTCGGGTTCGTTGTCACGCAGCACGGTGCGCACCAGTTCGGGCGCGATCCGGAAGCCGTAACGGTATTTACCCTCGCCCTCCAGCGGCGCACGGACGGCCCGCGTCGGGAAGTCCAGGACCACGGTCTCCTCGCCGATCACGAGCCCGACCGGGTAACCGATACCGTCGCAGATGAGATCGCTCTGCGCCATGATCGGCTCGAACAGCGCCTTCAGCGGTTCCAGCAGGGGTTCGCCCTCGGCGGGCGCCCAGGTCTTCTTCTCCGCCACCAGCACCGGCGCCAGCCGCTGCGCCATCTTCTCGATGTAAGCGGCCTTGTCGGTCCAGATGGTGTCGGGATCGTAGGGGTGATCCAGTTCGAGTCCGGCACCGTGCACCTCGACCACCGAACCGGGCACCATCAGCACGCCGCGGTCGTGCCCGTGCTCGCGCATCTGCTCGAGGAAGACCATCTGGTCGGGGAAGATATTGCCCTCGTCACCGTGGTCGTCGTTGAGATAGCGCAGTTCGTCGTCGAGGAAAACCGGCGGTCCGGCAGACGGGACCACCCAGGTGGCGCCGACCTGCTCGATATAGCTGCGGGCCCGGTCCATTCCGCGCTGCCGCTTCTGTTTACCGAAATTCGATTTCGTCCGGGCCGGGATGTCGTAGACCATCGGATACCAGATGGCGCCCGAGTACTGCAGCAGATGAATATCGATCGTGCCGAACGCCTCGTGCAGCACGTCCATATCGACCGGCCGCGCGTCGTTCATATTGAAACAGGTGGTTTCGCCGTCGGAGACGATCAGCCCGGAATCACCGATCGGGCCGTCCGCGGGGGCGCGCAGCGCGACGATCATGATCTCCAGTTCGGCGGCCGGGTCGCCGCCGCCGATCCCCATCGACCCGTTGATCTTGTGTTTGACCGAATCCTCGGTCTCGAAGAATTTGTGGAAGCCCAGTTTCTCCAGCTCACGGCGCAGATCCGGAACAGGGTAGTCGGGCAGCAGAACGGTCGCGTCCTTGTTCACGTACTCGGCCAGATGCGCGGCGTCGAAATGGTCGCGGTGCAGATGCGACACATAGAGGAAATCGCAGTTACCCAGTTCCTCCCAGTCGAGCTGGGTGTTGTCCGGGAAAGGGAACCAGGATCCGAAGTACGCGGGGTTCACCCAGGGATCGCATAGGATCGTACCGGCCGCGGTCCGGATATGGAATCCCGCATGTCCGACGCTGGTGATCTGCACGAGCTCGCTCCTCCTGACCGTTTACGGCCCTCCAGGGTAGTGCTTCAGGACGAAATGTCCCCGATGCAGTAGCCGTCATCACCCTGTTCGAGTAGAAATGTCCGGTTCTGCGTGATTCCGGACTCATTCGTCACCGGCACCGCGACGGCCATATATCCGGTCGTGAGCGGCTGGGAACTGATCTGCTGATCGGTGAATCCGGTGATCGAGCCGAGCGTACCGGGATTCTCGGCGAGCGGCGCGGCTACGGGCGCGCCGGTGGACTCCGGATCCCAGGTGGCCGGGCTCGCCGCGCAGACCAGCGGGTACCGGTCCTCCAGGTCGGCGGGGTCCAGCGGCTGCCCGGCCGAGCGGGCCAGGTAGCGGCGCACGGTGTGCCGGGCGTCGGCGGCGTCGTAGACCGGTTCCACACCCGCCTCGGACACCCGGCCGCAGGCATACCCGGCGGCTACCCGGCGCTCGTCCACGGTGACCGTGGTGACTCCGTCGGTCCAGGTGAGCATGCCGTCCACCGCGGTACCCGGCTGGGCGAGCGCGCTGAGCACGGCATCACGGTCGGTGTACATGGTCTGCACGGTGAGCGGCGGAATGGTCCAGCACGTGCTCTGCAGGGTCGCGATATCCGCCGACCGCAGGTCGGCGGCGAACCGTTGCAGCGCGGGGGCGGCGTCGGGCACCCCGGGGACCGCGCCGACCGCGGGCGCGTCGGCGGGGACCGGTGGCAGCGCGGGAACCGACGGCGGCGCGCCCGCGGACGTGGCCTGCAGCTCGGTGCTCGGCGCGTCGCCCTCGGACGCCTGCACCGGCGGGCTGCCGGAATCGTCGCCCGGGATTCCGGATACCGAATCGCATCCGGTGCCCAGCAGCACTCCGGATACCGCGAGCCCCACGGCGACAGCGCGAACGCGGGCGCGTCGCGCGGTCTCACGGCCGATTCGGCGCAACGGTACGGGACGGGCGCGTTCCACTTCGACGATCACCTTTCCTGCGGTACATAGCGGTTCGGTCGAGACATCGGGGTTCGACCGCACCACGGCGGGCCCGGGATCCGGCGGGGCGGGGCGCGCGCGGCGGACCGGTCGCTGCCGGTCATCATGACAGCGACTACGCTAGCGGACTTGTGGAACCCGTCTACCGGACGATCATCGGGCTGGCCCGGACCGTCTTCTTTCTCGAGGGCCTGAAGTTCACCATCACCGGCGATGAGAACATTCCCGTGGCCGGGGGCGCGGTGCTCGCGGTCAACCACACCGGGTACATGGATTTCACCTATGCGGGTCTGCCGGTACGCACCCCCAAACGCTACATCCGCTTCATGGCCAAGAGCGAGGTCTTCGACAACAAGATCGCCGGGCCGATCATGCGAGCTCTCAAACATATTCCGGTGGACCGGGCCGCGGGCGCCGACTCGTACAAGGCCGCGGTGGACTATCTGCGGCGCGGCGAACTGGTCGGCGTATACCCCGAAGCCACCATCAGCCGCAGTTTCGAGATCAAGGACCTGAAATCCGGCGCCGCCCGGATGGCGATCGAGGCCGGCGTACCGATCATCCCGATCACCATCTGGGGCGCCCAGCGGATCTGGACGAAAGGGCATCCGAAACGGCTGGGCCGCAGCAACACCCCCATCTCCATCGCCGTCGGCACACCGATCCAGCCCTATGAACCGGCGTCCGAACTCACCACCGAACTGAAGACCGCCATGCAGGAACTCTTGCGCGGCCTGCAGGAGAACTACGCCCACGAACCCGGTGCCTATTGGGTTCCGGCCCGGCTCGGGGGCGGCGCGCCTACCCTGGAAGAAGCCGATGCGATGGACGCCGCCGAGGTCGCGGAACGGATCGCCCGGAGACGGGCCGAACTCACCGGCCGGGACGACACCGACGCGTAACGTATACCCACCATGGGCGGGTAGGTGCCGAGCAGCGGGTAACCCGCAGGTAGTGAGCAGGAGTTGCGATGGCGCGGGAGCCGGTTTTCGATGTGCTGGCC
This sequence comes from Nocardia sp. NPDC002869, assembly GCF_046764065.1. Classification (NCBI taxonomy): domain Bacteria; kingdom Bacillati; phylum Actinomycetota; class Actinomycetes; order Mycobacteriales; family Nocardiaceae; genus Nocardia; species Nocardia sp. NPDC002869. Next base: position 907 of record NZ_JBKOOL010000136.1, on the reverse strand, counting down.
GGGCTGGCGCACACCATCCTCTTCGCACAGGGGGTGCGCCTCGATATCCGCGGCCAGGAGAACATGCCGCGCACCGGGGGCGCGGTGCTTGCGGTGAACCACACCTCCTACCTGGATTTCATGGAGGTCGGGGTAGTGGGACGCCGGTCGGGCCGCAATGTGCGGTACATGATGAAAGCCGAGCTCGAACACGGCATCGTCGGATTTCTCATGAAGCATTGCAAAGCGATCGGCGTCGACCGGACAGCCGGCGCGGAATCGTTCGGCCGGGCGGTGGAGGCGCTACGCGACGGTGAGCTGGTCGTGGTCTACCCGGAAGCCACCATCAGCCGCAGTTTCGAATTGAAGGAATTCAAATCCGGTGCGGCCCGCATGGCGCTGCAGTCGGGGGCCCCGATCGTTCCGCTCACCATCTGGGGAGCACACCGCATCTGGACCAAAGGTTTCCCGAAACAACTGGGCCGGCACAATTTCCCGGTCCACATCCGCATCGGCGAACCACTGGTCGCCGCGGGTTCGGTCGACGAGGTGACCACCGCGCTACGCGGCCGGATGAGCGAACTCCTCACGGCGGCACAGGAGGGGTACCCGATGCCCGCCGGACAGCCGTGGGTCCCGGCCCGGTTGGGCGGTAGTGCCCCGACGCTGGAGCAGGCCGCGGTCCTGGAAGCCGAGGAATACGCCCGGCGGCGGATCCAGCGGCCGTAGGTTCCGGCGTACTCCCGGAAGCGGGGCCCGAGACCACCGGGCAATTCGGATACCCGCCCAGGTCTGCGGCCGGGGTCAAGACTGTCCCGCGGTACGTCTTGGTTGTCGATGCCCAGGCGCGCCGCAGCAACGACACAATTGAGCCCCTTGCCGCCCGGATTCGCCGTGAAACGCCCACGCGCGAAACCGCGAGCGTCGG
>NZ_JBKOOL010000135.1:0-15779 GCF_046764065.1 Nocardia sp. NPDC002869 | reverse complement strand
GTCCCACATCTCATACCCACTCCGTGCGCATGAGATGTGGGACTGAGGGGGTAAGGAAACCCAAAAGAATTCAGTTCAGTATGTAGGGGGTGCAGGCAGGGATGAAAAGGCTCTGGTTGCGTTGGGCAGTTATCGGTGCGTTGGATGCGTGGTTGCGTTGGCATACGACTCGGGTAGTGGCGCCATAGTCGGATGCTGCGGTCTACAGATCGGCCCAGTAGGTAAGGCCATTTAGTCGAATGCCCGTGACGTATCGATGTGGTGCGAGCGCGCCGCGCGCACTCGTTCGAGAGCTGACGCTCTCGCCTCCGTTCCGCACTGATGTCGTGGTGGGGGTGTCTCTCCGCTCGGCCAGAACGGGGCTATCACACGAACACCGGACATCAAGGGCGCCTGCGGCGTCGGCTGCGCCGATGGCTACGCCACCCTTGATGTCCGGCGCCCGTGTGATCGAGTCGCCCCAGGCCGACCGGAGAGACACCCCCACCACGACAAGACCCGTGCTCCACTACAGAATTCGCAGCCTCGCGGCTGCGCGCGGGGGCGGCCCCGGACGCCGCCGCTCGCCGCGGGGGCAGGCACTCCAGAGAGCCGGATGCGAGCCTCCAACTAGCTGGCTTGCCATAATATCCTGTGGCGAATCCGCGCGAGCGGGCACGCTAGGGCGACGGTGGACTGACGGCGGAAACCTGCGTATGCCGATCGGGTAGCGAAGGCGCGTTACCCGGATGGCGCTCTCTGTGATCTCTCAGCTAAAAGACGGAACAATATTCGGTTTCTACTTAGCGTAGTAGACGCGAAAGTGGGGCCGCTTCAGAATTGCGGAAGAACACTAAGACCGGTTCTGATCTGGACTGCTGTATGATTTCATCTGGAATATTCATCTGTTCGAATAGACTCAGTGACGAGTCAATAATGCTTCGTCCTAGGCGTATCTCGATCTCGGACATGCCTTCAAACATAGTGTCTGATATCGCAGACCAATTCGGACCGAATCTTCTCACTGCTTCTCGGTACTGTTCGCGTGTATTTACTCCTAGTGCAAACAGTGGGCCGGGTATGTAGATATTCCGAAGGGTTGGTAGAGCCTCGATTCCCCGAAAATTATTATCGAGGAAGCAATTGTCCAACCTGAAACTACTTATATTGGAAAAACCTGCCAGCTTGTGGAAGTCGGAAATCCCGACAAGGCTGAGTTCTAAGTGTTCCATCGATGCGTTACCTTGACTGAAGTCAACTGAGTAGGAATCTGCGCCCGAAATCCTTAGCGCGCGAAGATCTGAGAAATTTTCGATACCTTTAAGTGTGCGCAGATTTGGGCAACCGCCGAAAGCGAGATCCTCAATATCGCTGAATCGTATCAGCGCTTCCAAGTTTTCGATGCGTGAGTTGGCGTAAACGCGCAAGAAATGAGCTCGGGGCGGCATTCGAATTGAATCAAAGCTGATGTTGCCAACGAATTGAAGTTCGATTACCTCCTTTACGTACCTCAAAACTTCCTTTTCTTCGTCACTTCGGATGAAAACTTCCCTCAGGGTAGGCCATTCAAGCCCGGAGAAAATTCGCTCAGCGTATTCGGGTCCGTCGAACCTGTAGAAAGAGTCGACGATTTCGGATTGAACCGCAAGTCGGGTGTCGTACTTGAATCTCTCGATTACTGTCAATGCTGATGAGCCTCCTATCAACGCTGCTGTTCTCACCACGGCCGCAGCTGTACGTGCCGGCAGCTTGGGCGACTTAGGCAAGAGGTCCAAGACCATGTCTCCTGCCGTTGCCAGTATTTGAGCCTCGCCAAACTTCTTGGGTGGAATAAGGGCTGACGCTGCTGATCGGACCCTATCCAGCACGGATTGATCGAGCTCGTGCACATATTCAAGGCATGCGGCGGCCAGAAGATGGAGCCGTGTCCGAACGCTCGGTTCTTCACGATCACCCCTGTCTAGCAACGCCAGGAGAAGGCGCTGCTGTTCAGCGGGTCGCGCATGCCCCACGGCCATGGAAAACACGCCATGCCACTGGTCTTCGTGAGAATTGTTTATCAGAAGCCCGAAACTTTCGCTTTCTACGGCTTCCTTTGCGCCTAGGAACTCCTCGAAGGTTCGATGAACAAAGTCCATTCTTCCGTCTATTGGTTCACGAATTAATCCGGATCGTATAAGTAGATGGTTGTAGATAGTTTGGGCATCGGTAGATATCCGAGGCATGTTTTGAATCAATTCTCCAATTCGAGCTACGGCAGATTCTTTTTCTGCGTCGGAATAGCCGTTGGATATCAACCAGAATGCCAATTTTTGCAGTAGTCGCACCGACTGCGTAGCGCCCAAGGCAACACCGCCCGGGACGATAATCTCGCGCTCTGCATCCCGTCTTGTCAAGAGCATCTCTAGGGCTGCGTTGTATAGCTCCATGCGGTCGCGAGGCAACTGCATTCTCCGGTCACGGTACAGAGCGCAAAGAAGCGCGCATAGCAACGGGTTAGTCGCGAGTCGACTAATCTGACGTTCAGAGGTTACTACATTTGCCAAAGATTCTTCGTACCGCGTCAACTCGACACATTTATCTTCGGTATCAACTTCTTCGCGCGCTGCATCGTGCCAGTGCTTAATAAACATTCGTACATCGCTTGGGCTCATGGGAAGCAGGTCGAGCACCGCGAATTCTTCTTTCGCCAACCAATCGTCGGCTACTGCGGAGGGGCGAGAAGTGACTATGTATCGAGAGGCTGGGAAATCACCTACCAAGTTCCGAAGCCACTCTCTTGCCTTTGTTCGCAGCGATTCTGGTACCTCGTCAACGCCGTCGATTAGAAGCAATCCCCTCCCGGCTCTAAGTATGGCATGGACCCAGCCATTTGGCGTCTCGGCGGTTAAGTTCAAGCCGACGCTAGAGGCTACGAAGTCTTCTGGCGCCGGAAACTCTTCCTTTTGTATAAATCTACGTAAAGGGATGAAAAATGGCACTATATTCGACCAGTTGGCTAGCTCTTCAGAGTCGTCAGCCTTCGAAACACTAACAGCTAGCCACTGCAAGAGGGTTGTTTTACCTGAGCCTGCGCCCCCGCGGATTACGACCCTGTTCGCGGCGGAAATCATGCTTTCAACCCGGTCCCCGGAGAACTTTGATCCGCTTGAGGTAGGCTCGGTGTCGGTCCCATCGACCGCCTCTGAGCCAGCGGCCGCAGCGCACAAGCTCATGTATGCAGTACTTAGCGGATACGTCGATTCACGTGCCAACGTCACTCCGAACAGCTGTAATCTATCCAAACGTCGCTGCAGGGTTTCGTAATACCTTTTTTCGAACTCCAGATAAACGGCCTCGGTGGTACCCAATAAGGAGGAACTCAATGAATCGATGCTGTTGGAGATCTGCGCCGATCGCTGCAGCTGCTCGACTGCTGAGCGGTTGAGAAACTCGGGGCGGGTGGTTATGAACTCAACGATTTGGGCGCAGCATAGCTTCAAAAGCAGGTGATAAAGATCGTTTGCTTTTGAAATCATTTCACGTGTTTGTGGCAAGTGTGGAGATACTTCGAGCGCTCTGGAATAGAGTTTGTCCGGATCGAGATCCAGATCGAATACTGTGTTAGAAGTTACCGGAGTCAGTGCAGTCAAAGCGTCGCCAACGGCCTCAACTGCAGCCGATACCTCGTTATCAGGTATTCCGCCGTACTCGACCTTAAGAATGGGATCCAGTTTGCGATCGATGGTGGAAGCTATCGATCGGATGTCCGTTTCTTGTAGTGAGCGTTTGGTCTTTCTGAAAGGAATCCGAGAATCTATTCGAATCGGATCTGAGGTTAAACCTGCGCCTTTTGGCTGTACCAGTGACTGTCGGGCTGCCTCGCCAATAATCGGCGCGATCGCCTTCGCGAGCAACGAGCCGAGCAACGGTTCTGCCACCTTGATCCCTTCCGGGCTGGGCTAGCCAAGGCGGCGATGTCAGTGTCAGTCCATCGGCGCCTTGAGCGGACCAACCACCTTGAACGTCATGCCCACGACCTAGGAGGCATAGTAGCGAGAACTGAGATGCCAGTGCGCCTTTCGCGATCGGTAGATGAGTTTGCTGAAATTTGAGACACTTAGCGGCGGTGGCCTATGGGGATACGTCGCACGATAAGTCCTCGCGAACGGGAGTCGGCGCGAGCTCTGGTCAGCGGGGCCCCTTGAATTCAAACACAGAGTCGTATTCGTTCCAGTCGATGCGGACACCTTCGGGCTTGAAGCCAGGTCCTCCGCGGGCTGGGAGGATCGTGACTCGTACACCCAGAGCGCTCAGCACTGTGACCTGCTGGGTGACGACGAGACTGTCCCAGACCTGGCGGGCATCGCTGGTAGTGATTTGTGACAGCAGCGCGCCGTCCAGTCCAGTAGCGGCCCGGGTCGCGTCGGCTTCCGCCGCGGCGAGTTCTGGCCTGAGCTTCGCGGTGATACGCGAGAGTTGCTGCGCGTCGATGGCTCCATCGGCGAAGGCATCCGCCGCACTGTCCAGCCGGGACCGGATGGCATCTGCCCGGGAACGCGCTTCTTGGCCGATAGTGTCGTCTCGGGCGAACAAGTCGCGTGCGTCAGGTTGCGTCAACCTCGTGCACACGACCTGCGCAACGAACTCATCGACCCACTCGACTCGTCGACCGACACATCCGCGACCCGTGGGACAGGCGTAGAGCACGTGTGGACCTCCACGGTTGACGACTCGCAGTGTGGAGCCACACACGCCGCATCGACCGATCCCAAAAGACAGAAGGTGCCGCCTAGCTCCGCCCTTCGTTGTCGCACGTCCAGGAGCTGTGAGCAAGGCTGTCACGCGGTCGTGGTCGGCACGATCCACTATCGCCGGCCACGCGGCCGGGTACTCCTGACGACGGTGTGTCCTGACCGAAACGTTCATCCGGCGTAACGCCAACTTCCGGACAGTTGACGCCAGCCAGGGCCCCTTTCCTTTAGGTGTCGGTACGCCCTCCTCGTTCAATCGCTTGACGATGGCCTTCACCGACAGGCCGGCCAGTAGGTCGGCCACTATCCCGCGGACTACGTCTGCGGCTTGAGTATCTTCGATATCTTCCCAGCTCAGAACGTTTCCCGCGGCGTCCCGGTGATAGACGCGCTGCCATCCGTATGCGACATGGCCGTTGGCCCGCCCTTCCTCGGCGCGCTGCTGTGCTGCACGGGCGATGCGCTCGCCCTTGATCTCAGACTCTGCGGTGTCGAATTCGCCCAGCACTCCGGCGTACATGCGGCCGGCCGCGGACGTCAGGTCGATATCGGAGCCCTTGACGAGAGCGATGCCTACCCGAGCCTGCGATAGGACGTCGATCGCGTGTGCGCGTTCGCGTCGGTTCCGCCAGAGGCGGGACAGGCCGTAGGCGACGATGTGGTCGAACTCGCCGCGGGTTGCCGCCTCGAGCATGGCCTCATAGTCCTTGCGGTGCTTGTCCTTCAACGCAGAGATATCGTTGTCGGTGAACACCCGCACTACTTCCCATCCGCGCGATTCGGCGAGTCGTACCGAGTCTTCACGCTGCCGTGCGATGCCCTTCTCTGTGCTCCGCGGATCCTCGGAGATTCGACAGTAAACAGCCGCTCTACCTGCCATAATGGCGATTTTACCCGCTGAGAATCCTCCGTATTCCCCGGTGGTGTGGGAAAGACCTGGCGTCCCGAGGATTTCGCCACCCTGCTGGACGGGGTGACCACCAAACTCTTCGACCGCTACGGCGACGATACGGTCGTGTATCCGGGTCACGGTGACGACACCACCCTCGGTGCCGAAAGGCCGCAGCTGGCGCAGTGGAAGAGCCGGGGCTGGTAGTTCCTGGCGCGATACCGCCTCGGCGCGGGGGCGACTCGGGGAGCTGTCCGCGGTAGTGCATGGGAGGGTGGTCGATGGGACTGATCCGGGCGCTGCCGGCACCGGTCGGTCGCGCTGACGGAAGCACCGACAGCCGGCCCGGCGGCGGAGTGCGGTATCGGCTGCGGAACTGTCCATGGCGGTCTGACGGCCGGAACTGTCGCCGGTACGCTAGGAGATCCGCGCGCGAACTCCGTCGGCGCGGCGACCGGGGGTCTTACGCAGTGAAAGGCTTACCTGACGGCACTGCCAAGGAGCTGGTCCAGCGGTTGCGGGACGACTTGATAGAGCTGCTCAGCAGACGGGCCGGCGGCCACATTCATGGCAGAGTGGACGGCATCTCGGATCGCGCCGACCGGGCGGCGGTTACGTATCGAGGCGCCGAAGAACATGGCAGACAGCAGATCCCGTCGGATGGTCCGGGGCGGTTACCGGCGGGCTCTCAGCGAGTGTCCGCGGAACGTCCGGCACAGGGACCGCCGCCATGGGAAACGGAAACTTCTTCGCCGGTCACCGGATCCCGCGACGATGGGCCGGCCTCCGATCGCGCACAACATTTCGTTCTGAGCCTGACCCAAGCAGACAGAGATGCCTTCGCGAGCCTCGCCGACAAGCTCTCGCTGCGGAACATGGTCGGCGACGCCAAGCTTCCTGCGAGATTCCACGAAATGCGCGGAAACAAGCTTTCGGCGGAGGAGAACAGGCTTATCGGACTCTTGGGCCGAATGCAGGAGAAACAAGGCGGAAAACTGATCGAAATGAATCTGGAGTTCCGCTGGGTCTCGGCGGAACCACGTCTCGGAGTTCCGAAGCTGGTGGAGGACGCACGCGTGCACGGAGGAGCGGAACCGAACAGACCCTGGACGCATATAGGGGACAGCGTCGTACAGGATTTCATGGCGCGAGATCGCGATCCTGGTGTCCTGTTCGTCTACGACGGCGACAAGCTCAGATCGCCGACCGAGGAAGAAAAAAAGGACCCCAACGGGAAGCGCATGTACATGTACGCCAAGAAGCCGATTGACGGGCTGGAATTGAAAGACGCGCTGTTGGGGATGATCCGCTTCGACCCTCCCAGCGGCTGAGAGCACGGGACGTCGCGAGCCGGCAAGCCGCCGGACTTCGGGCCCGGATCGCCGCGTGCCTACTGCATCACCGCAGCGATCACCGACAGATGGTGACCGCTCGCCCGGAGGGAGGCCCGAATCGGACCTGCACCGCTCCGGGCGACCATGGCACCGGGAGCGGGCTGATTCAGGATAGTTCGACCAGTTTCTGCCGCAGCCAGCTCAGCGTGGTGACCCCGCCCGCCACCTGGTAGCTCGGGTAGCTCTGGTGAATACCGGATTTCACGAAATCGTCGACCTGCTTCTTGCGCTCCTCGTAGGCGGTGCCGTTGAGCTGGTCGTGCAGCAGGCCGAGGCCGCCGGCGGCGAGGGCGTCGTTGAGCAGCTGCATGCCGAGGGTCTGGTAGTTGCCGAGCTGGGTGGGGTCGGCGTTGGAGACCTGGGCGAAGAATCCGGCGATCCGGGCGGCGAAATCGCCGTCGGGGGTCGAGCAGTACAGGTCCCCGACGGCGCAGAAGGTGTAGGTGCGGTTGCTCAACCAGCCGAAACCGGTCAGCCGGGGGCCACCGGCGCCGGCGCCGAGTACCGGTGGACCGATGAGGTTGTCGAGGGGGGAGCGGCGCGGGTCGGCGATCAGGCCGACCAGGCCCACCCGGTCCGGCGAGACCACGCCGAGCCCGGTACCGATCTCGGAGGCGAGGTCACCGGCGGCGTCGGCGCCCTGGCTGTAGCCGAGCAGCGCGAATCGGGTATTTCCGCAGCGCCGTGCCACCTCGGAGATCAGTCCGCGGGCTCCGGAGACGGCCTCGTTCTTGGAGCGGCCGTAGACCTCGCCCTCCCAGGGGAAGGCGGTGGCGGTGTAGGCCACGTAATCGGTGTGGGAGTTGCCCGGCAGGCCGTCGGCGGCCAGGGCGAGCATTCCCTTGCCGGGGTCGGCTTTCGACGTCTCCCAGGTGCCCGGTATCGCGACCACGTACAGGTCGGGGCAGTTCGCGGGCGCCGCCTGGGCGGTCGTGGCCACGGCGGGGGCGAGGACCGACGCGAGGGTTACCGCCATGCCGGCGGTGGCGGTCTTCCAACGAGAAAACATCGTGTGCTCCATGTGCTCACCGTGACGGCCACCGGCCGTTCACCTGTTCCCAGGATTCCCAAAACAGTCGACGGGCGTGCCACGCCTTTGTGGTGTGACGTGTGGGTGCGAGTTCGTCGACCCCGATGGATGGATCAGAGGCACTTCAGATCTCGCCGAGGGATAGCCAAGCACATCGACGCCCGTTCCGAAAGTCGAATCTACCGGTGTTCGGCCCTGATCAACGGGATATTCACTGTCCGGCGACGCTGTGCCGCGAAATCCGCCCGCTCACGGTGGTTTCGGTGCCCCTGCCGGTGTGGCGCGCTCACTCGGTAGCTGCGGCGTGTTCGAGGAAGCGGGTGAGCAGGTCGTGCAGGTTCCGGCGATCCCACGCGGACCACGCGTCGGCGTCGATCGTCACCGCCGGGGGCCATCGGATCCTCACCGCATGGACCACCTCCGCGGACGGTGCCGGCAGTTCGGTCCTCGCTCGACTACGGTTTCCGGGCGGGAGCGGAGTCACTTCGCGCGGCCGGGTGCGGTCTGTGAAACGTGTTTCTTCCCTCGGCGGGAGGGTCGCTGATAACGATTCGGGCCACAAGAAGCGCCCCTCCGGCCGGAGAAGGGGTGCCCACGCCTTCCCTCTCACGTCCCCGGCGGCGGCACCTCCCCTTTGGTAATTCCGTGACCAGCGCAAACCTCGAATCTTGGCGTTACGGCAGGGTGGGGGCCTGTGCTCGCGCGGTGTCCGGGGCCCGGAGCCTGCCTGGCAGACTTGAGGCGTGACATGGACGCCAGTGCGTACACGACCGGATTCGCGTGCCGATTCCGGTGCTGCGCGCGGGATCGGTGCCGGGATCCTGCGCTGGGCCGGGCGGCTGCTCGGCGGCGCCCTGGTGGTGGGAATGATCTTGGTGGGCGGTACCGCCATGCGAGTGTGGCAGGTGGCGCGGATCGAGGACTACACACCTGCCGACGCCATTGTGGTGCTGGGCGCCGCGCAGTACTCCGGGACACCGTCATCGGTGTTCGAGGCGCGCCTCTATCAGGCGGCGAGCCTGTACGAGCAGGGGGTGTCGGACCTGGTCATCACGATCGGCGGCAAACAGGAGGGTGATCTGTACACCGAGGCCGCCTCGGGAAAGATGTACCTGATGGACGCGGGCGTCCCGGAGAGCGCCATCCTCGCCGTGGAGACCGGTTCCGATACGCTGCGCAGTGTGGAGGCCGTGGCCGCCGCGATGCAGGAACGCGGACTCGGTTCCGCGGTGCTGGTCAGCGATCCGTGGCATTCGCTGCGGACCCGCACAATGGCCCGCGACGCCGGACTGGACGCCTGGACCGCACCCACCCGCACCGGTCCCGCGGTGTACACCCGGGAATCGCAGGCGCACGGTATCGCCCGGGAGACCGCCGCCCTGCTCTGGTATCAGCTCACCCATTTCTCGGCGGATTTCAACTACACCGCCGGGCAGTGAAACCTTCACCCGCCGGTGCCGCCGGACCTCCCGGCCGGTCACTGCCCGATGGCAGACTGGGTGCGGTGATCTACACCGAGCACGACCGCGAACGCCTGGTCGGCGAGGCGCCCAAAACGGCCGGCCTCGCCGGTGCCGGAGCCCACGGAAACGGGCACCGCACCGAATTCGCGCGCGACCGTGCGCGCGTGCTGCATTCGGCCGCGCTGCGCCGCCTCGCCGACAAGACCCAGGTGATGGGTCCCCGCGACGGTGATACACCGCGCACCCGGCTCACACATTCGCTGGAGGTCGCGCAGATCGGCCGCGGTATCGCCGACGGCCTCGGCTGCGACCCCGACCTGGCCGAACTCGCGGGTCTGGCGCACGATATCGGCCATCCGCCCTACGGTCACAACGGCGAGAAAGCGCTGGATATCTTCGCCACCGATTTCGGCGGGTTCGAGGGCAACGCCCAGAATCTACGGATCCTCACCCGGCTCGAACCGAAGGTCCTCGATTCCTACGGCGGCAGTGTCGGGCTCAACCTCACCCGCGCCGCGCTGGACGCCGCGATCAAGTATCCGTGGCATCGCACCGAGGCGGGCGGCAAATTCGGCGCCTACGAGGCGGACGCCGACCGGTTGTCCTGGGTCCGCAAGGGCGCCCCGGAGCGGCGGCCGGCGCTGGAATGCCAGGTGATGGACTGGTCCGACGATGTGGCCTACTCGGTGCACGACGTGGAGGACGGCATCATCGCCGGCCGGATCGATCTGCGCGCGCTGGCCGATCCGGTGGAGCGGGTCGCGCTGGCCGAGCTGGGACATGTGCAGCATCGCGGCCTCTCGGTCGACGATCTGGTCGCCGCCGCGCAGCGGCTGTCCGAACTGCCGGTCGTCGCGGATGTATTCGTCTACGACGGCACCCTCACCAGTTCGGTCGCCTTGAAACGGCTCACCAGTGAACTCGTCGGCCGATTCGCCAACGCGGCGGTCGTGGCGACGCGCGCGGCCCATCCCGGGCCGCTCGCCCGCTACTCCGCCGACCTGGTGGTGCCGCCGGTGGCCGCCGCCGAGGTCGCCGTCCTGAAGACCGTCGCGCTGCGCTACGTCATGTCCGATCCCGACCACAAGTTGCGCCAGGCCGAGCAGCGCGCCCGCCTCACCGCCGTCGCCGAACACCTCCTCGCCACCGGCCCCGCCGCGCTCGATCCGCTGCTGCTGCCCTGGTGGGAGACCGCCGCCGACGACAGCGCCCGGGTCCGGGTGATCGTCGACCAGATCGCCTCCTACACCGAGAGCCGCCTGGAACGCATCGCCGCCACCATGAATTCGTGATACTGCGCACGGTATCGCCGCCGGCGTCGGGGTGCTCGGGTTCCGGCGTGTGCCCGCTCGCCTAGACTCGACTCCGTGACCGGACGAATACCTGCTCGCGATATCACCGCCATTCGGGAGCGCGTCCGGATCGAGGATGTGGTGGGCGAGTACGTGGCGCTCAAACGGGGCGGCGCGGACTCGATGAAGGGGCTGTGCCCGTTCCACGACGAGAAGTCCCCGTCCTTCCATGTGCGGCCCAACCACGGCCTGTTCCACTGTTTCGGATGCAACGAGGGCGGTGATGTGTATGCCTTCCTGCAGAAGATCGAGCACATCGGTTTCGTGGAAGCCGTCGAACAGATGGCCGACCGGATCGGCTACCGGATCAACTACGAGGGCGGCGGGACATCGGTCCAGCGCGACCGCGGCACCCGGTCCCGGCTGGTGGCCGCCAACGCCGCGGCCCATGAGTTCTATGTCGAGCGGCTGCGCGGCCCCGACGCCACGGTCGCCCGCAAGTACCTCACCGACCGTAACTTCGACGAGGCCGCCTGGACCCAGTTCGGCTGTGGCTATGCCCCCGACGGCTGGGACGTCCTCACCAAGCACCTGCTGAACCGGGGCTTCGATTTCACAGAGCTCGAGGCGGCCGGTCTGTCCCGGCAGGGCCGGCGCGGCCCGATCGACCGGTTCCACCGGCGGCTGCTGTGGCCGATCCGCAATCTCGGCGGCGATGTGATCGGTTTCGGCGCCCGCAAGCTCTTCGAAGACGACACCATGCCGGGCAAATACGTCAACACCCCGGAAACCCTGCTGTACAAGAAATCACAGGTGCTGTTCGGTCTCGACCACGCCAAACGGGAGATCGCCAAGGGCCATCAGGCCGTGGTCGTCGAGGGGTACACCGATGTGATGGCCATGCATCTGGCCGGGGTGAAAACCGCCGTCGCCGCCTGCGGCACCGCCTTCGGTGACGACCACCTGGCAATCCTGCGGCGGCTGCTCATGGACGACAACTTCTGGCGGGGGGAGATCATCTTCACTTTCGACGGCGACGCCGCCGGTCAGGCCGCCGCCCTCAAGGCGTTCCTCGGTGACCAGAAGGTCGCCGGGCAGACCTACGTCGTGGTTTCGCCCGACGGCCAGGACCCCTGCGAGATGCGCCAGCACTCCGGGGACGCCGCCCTGCGGGATATGGTCGCCCGCCGCGAACCGCTGTTCGATTTCGCGCTGCGCCAGGAGATCGCCAAACGCGAGGACAGCCGCACCCGGGCCCTCACCTATGACAGCCAGGTCGAGGTGATGCGCTGGGCGGTTCCCATCGTCGCCCAGATCAAGGACCACGGCCTGCGCAAACGCTATGCGACCCAGCTCGCCGAATGGACCGGCTGGCAGGATCCGCAGCTGGTGTACCGCCGGGTCGACGAGGAGGCCCGCAAGTTGCGCGGCGCGGCGGCCGCCCCGCCCGCGCGGGCGCCCCGGGGCGAGCAGTCCGGTACCACGCCGCCTGCCGCCCGCCCCGACCCCCGCGACCCGGTGCTGCGTTCCCAGCGTCAGGCCCTCACCGCCGGCCTGCAGTACCCCGAGATCGCGGGCCCGGCGTTCGACGCCCTGGAAGCCGATGCCTTCACCCACCCCGCCTATATCGCCGTCCGCACGCTCATGGCCGAAGCCGGGGGAGTGTCGGCGGGCCTCTCGGGTGCGGACTGGGTGAGTGCGATCAGTGACCGCACCGACGACCTCACGCTGCGCGCCCTGGTCTCCGAGCTCGCCAGCGAACCGCTGCCGGTGAAGACCACCGGTGATATCCCCCGGTTCGTCACCGGAGTCCTGGCCAACGCCCAGGCCGCCCTGGTCGGACGGCAGATCGCCGAACTCAAGTCACGGCTGCACCGCGTCTCCTCGGTCGACGAACCGGAGACCTATATGGCGTTGTTCGCCGACCTCGTCGCGCTCGAGCAATACCGCAAGAGCCTGCTGGAACAGGCCATGGGCACCAGCGAATTCGGCGCCGCCTGACCCGCGGGGAGCTATCGCCGCCGTAGCTGATCGTGCGGGACCATCACGGTGGTGCGCTCGTCGAGCGGCTCCATCGGCTCCAGTTTCGGCCGAGTGCTCAACTTGTCCGACAGCTTCTGTCTGCTCACCTGCACCAGCTTGCGCGTCACCGGGCTCCCCGCGACCGCGCGGGCACTCGCGCTGATCTGCTCATAACGTGCCCGCCCGGCCTTACTGCCCAGCACATAACCGGCAGCGATACCGATGATCAACCGCAACATTGTGGGTGGAGCTCCTCCCAGTAGTCCGTGCCGACCCATCCTGCCCGACAGCACCGACACCTGTCGATCCGGTCCCCATCGCCGGTCGGGCCCGTTTCGGCCTCCCGCCCCGGCTCGACCCGGCGATTTGGGCGCGCACCCACCCATACGCTAAAGTTTGCTCTCGGTCAGCCCGGTACGGGCGAGGCCACCGAGCAATCCCCTATAGCTCAATTGGCAGAGCAGCCGACTGTTAATCGGCAGGTTACTGGTTCGAGTCCAGTTGGGGGAGCGGAACCGCAGGTCAGGCCGGCTAAGTCGGCCTGACCTGCTTCTTTCTTCGGTGTATAGCCAAGAATATGCCAAAATTTCCGGGCCGAACTTCCAATCAATCGAATGCCTTGGCGGTCATTCGTCGCAGATTCCGGTCGTTGGCAGGACACGCAAAGTCAGGGCGGCCGGGAAATGGCTGGTGATTGCGGGTTGGTATCCGGCTTGACCGTTCGCGGTGTGTCCGCTGGGACCGGTTCTCCGGTGCCTGGTCCGTCGTGTTCAGGGCGGGCGTTACGTCCGTTACATCACCTGTTCCCTGTCGGTCCGCCGGGCTGGTGTGTTTCGGCTTTAGCGTCCGGCGTAGATGCCATGGTGTGCAGGGCGCCTTCGTACCAGGCATGGACGGCCAGCCGGATGCCCGGGGGTTGCCCCTCCTGATTTTCTCAGTAACGTCGGCGCCGCGACCACCGATGCCCAGATTCGGCAGGTGCGGTTCGATCGGTCTCTCTCACGCGGTGGGGGTGCTCAGCGGGGGGACGGGTTCTGCTCGGATCGAGGCGCGTCCGAGTTGCCAGAATGCCCTCTCAGACCTTCTCCACCCGCACAGGCCGGCCCGCCAGAAGTTGGTTCAGGTCGTCGGTGTCGGAGGTGAATACGGTGGTTTCGGACCCTCTGGCGGACTCTCGCTCGGCGACAGCCGCGAGGACGGCGTCGATGGCGTATTTGTGCCCGTGTAGTCCGGCGTTCCGCAACATGTCCCGCGCGGATGCGATTACGTGGTCATCGGTGTGTACCACGCGGATTCGTGACAACGTCCAACTCCACAGGGCCTGCTCGGATCCGTCTCGCGGGTTCCACGCTTCCAGCGTGGTCAGTGCTGACGTGACGATCGGGATATCGAGTTGCGGTGCGGTTTTGATGAGCGCGGCGATCTCCCGATCACCCTGGACTGCCTTGGCCAATGCCTCGGAATCGAACACGAAGACACGTTGCCGTGGCTGATGCGCTGCCGCTCGTCGTGTCCGGTTCACACGGCACTGCCGGGACGTGCGCCGTGTTCGTCATGCCATTCGTCGAGCGCGGCGATCCGATCGAGCGCGGCCTGCTGCTCCTCCTCCGACAGGGGACCGTATTCTTCCTCGATCTGTTCGGCCAGCTCCCGCAGCCGGTCCATGGCATCGCGATGTGCGGCAGCAGCAGCGATGTAGCCGGACACTCCCCGCGAGTCGACCCGGCCCTTGATCGATTCGACGAGTTCTTCCGGCACGGTGACGGTGATCTTCCGGGTTGCCATACTTTAAGTATGGCACACGGGTGGTGTGCTCGACTGCGTAAGTTCCGGATTGTGATCCAGCCTCGTTCCGACGCCGAGCACCGGCCGGCATTTACGGTGCCGCTGCCGATCGGCCAACGGATCGGCGTCGTCTGATGACAGACCTCACCCAAAACGTTGCTACGGCCGGCCGGGTGTCTATGTATCCGGCAGGGTGAACAGGAGACGATCGAGTTGCGGCACGGTGCCATCGAGAATCTTCGCGATCTGGGAGTGCCGATCGCGTAGTACCGGCGGGCTGGTGTCCAGAAATCCCGTTTGAGGCTGTGGCCAGGGGGGCGAGGCCATTGCAGAATCGGTGAGCCGTCGGGTTGCGGCAGTAATAGAACACGTCCGGCTGGCCCGGCGCCTGCCGCACACAGGTCGGCACGTCAACTCGGACCGTCGACGTGCCGGGGTCGTGTGCACGCGGCTGGCCAGTCGAATGCCGCGACGGCGACAGAGTCGAAAATGTCGAATTCGACCCTTCCCCAAATTCTCGCCAAAAATTCCGGCCACTACGGAGAACCTTCGTACACGAACCCCCAGGTCAAATCGACACGTTGTCCGTTCCTACTTGACCCATAAGCAGAGGTGCCCGCCGATATTCGGGGTCTGACCAGCACACCGGCGGGAGCTCGTAACGGCAGGTTACTGGTTCGAGTCCAGTTGGGGGAGCAGAAACAATCCCTCTACCGATTTCGACAGGTAGAGGGATTATTCATTTCCCCGGCCGAGCAGGCAGAGCCCTCAGGTTTCCGACTGCGAACGAGTCACTGTTTTCCCGACGAGTACCTATCCGGGTCGGCCCGTCCATCCGGTTCCCGAGGTCGGCCGCTGGAAACAGTAGCGCTCGGTCGTCGCCGACTTCTGTGTGACAGCTGCCTCAGTGCTCCGCCCACCCGAAGTCCGGGGCCGGGGAGCCGATCAGGTCGGCGCCGCGGGGGCCGTGCGGAGTGCCGAAGGTGAAGGGCACGTCGAGGCCGTGGCAATTAACGAGGTGGATTCGATGTGCAGGATCGGTGCTCCTGCTCGCCCGGGTATTCGTTCGGCGCCGAGCCCGATCGTCCGGATGGTTCAGAAAGTGTTGGGGAACCTGATCGGTTAGCTGTTGAGGTCGTCTGCTAGACGGCGGGCGGCCTCGGTTTCGATCGGGCCGGAGGGTTCCACGGTT
>NZ_JBKOOL010000134.1:0-15982 GCF_046764065.1 Nocardia sp. NPDC002869 | reverse complement strand
ATAGGCAGGCTTACACGAACACGGGCACACCAGCCGACATCATCGACCCAACACCCCGAATAGCATGAGCGACACGCCCTTACACCGCCGGGTTCACCAACACTTTCTCAGGCGGTCGCGCTGCCGAGCCACCCGGTATCGATATCGCCCGGCGGCTCTGCGCAGGCCGCGGCGGCGGCCTGCAGGATCAGGGCGGCGGCGGCCGCGCCCGGGTCCAGCACGCCACGCGCGACCTCGCCGACGTAGCTGGCCCGGCCGCGTTTGGCCACCAGGGATACGGTGCCGGACGCGCCCGTCACCGCGGCGTCGGCGGTGGCGGTGAGGGCCGCGGCGGGGTTGCCGTCGGCGACGCGGGCGGCGAGGGTTTCGGCGGCCGGTGCGAGCGCGTCGACCATGGTCTTGTGCCCGACTTCGGCTTTCCCGTACCGCTGCACGGTGGCCACGCCGGCGGTCAGGCCCTGGGAGAATTCCGCCAGGGTGGGTTCGGAACCGGTTGCGCAGCGGGCGAGTTCGCGGAAGAACATGCCGAAGAGTGGACCGCTGGTGCCACCGGTGCCGAGGAAACCGCGGGATACCGCGGTCAGCCAGTCCGGGTAGGAGGTGGGTTCGGTGGTGTCGATGTTCTCGCGGGTGCGCCGCAGGGCGGCGGCGATATTGGCGCCGAAATCGCCGTCACCGGCGCGGCGGTCGAGATCGGCGAGTGCTTCGGTGCGGTCGAGGAAGGCGTCGAACATGGTGTGCACCCAACGCTGCCCGAATCCCGCGGGTAGTGCTTCGCTGTTCATGAGCAGGGCTCCTTCACCAGGTCAGGGCCGGGGTGCGCACGGGCGCGTCCCAGAGCGGAAGCAGATCGGAGTCGGCGGGCAGCAGCGTGAGCGAGACCCCGACCATATCGAGCGAGGTGACATAGCTACCGGCCAGTGAGCGGGCGACGGTGATACCGCGTCCGGCGAGTTGCCGGTGCACCGCGCGCGCCGCGATGGACAGTTCGAGGGGATAGGCGCCGCCGAGACCGTTGACGATGGCGATCACCGCGGATCCGCGCGACAGTCCGAGTTCGGCGACCAGCGGGTCGACCAGTAGCGATACCAGCGTATCGGCGTCGGCGAACGGCACCCGGCCGGTGCCGCGTTCGCCGTGGATGCCGACACCCAGTTCGACCTCGCCGGGCTCGAGCGTGAACGCGGGCGCGGTTTCGCCGGGGTGCGTACCGGCGGCGAGCGCGAAGCCGAGCGTCCGGGCGTTGCGCGCGACGCGGCGGCCGACTTCGGCGACCGTATGCAGATCGGCGCCGGCCTCCGCGCTCGCGCCGCAGAGTTTCTCGACCGCGAGCACGGCCGCGGTGCCGCGACGGCCCGGGCCGTCGTCGTCCGCGATCTGGGTGGCCAGATCGTCGTCGACGAGCACGGTTTCGGTCGCGACGGCGTTGTCGTCACCGGCCAGTTCGCCGGCGATCCGGAAGTTGAGGACGTCGCCGGTGTAGTTCTTCACGATCTGTACGACGCCCCGCCCGGAGTCGGCGGCCACGGTGCCCTCGTGCACCTGCAGTGCCGTCGGGCTGGCGAATACCGCGCCGGGTACGGCCACGTCGAGCATGCCGTATCCGACGAAGCCGGCATGGAGGGGTTCGTGGCCGGATCCGCCGCCGGAGACCAGGCCGACCTTGTCGCGGGCCGGGGTGGCCCGGGTGACGATGCCGCGCGTGCGGTCGTAGGCGACGAGTGTCGGATTGGTGAGTGCCAGCCCCTCGAGTGCCTCCTCGGGCGCGGTCTCGGGTTGGTTGAGGATCTGTCGGCGCACGATGTCGTTCTCCTTCGATCGACTGTCGACCGATGCTAGTCGAGCTCCGTACTGCACGGTTCGTACATCGTGGACGTACAACGCGGCGCCGAGGGCGGCGATGTCGATCGGACGGTCGCCGACGCTCCTGCGCCGGGGGCCGACCAGCGGTGTGCTCTGTACCGCGGTCATCTCCGGCGCGGGAGCCGAGCGTCGAACTCCCGGCCGACGCCGCGACCGTCGGTGCCGGTACTTCGGTGGTGGTGACCCCGGCCCCAGCCCGGCCGCGAGCGATCTGCGACCGACAACGGACCGATCGGTGGCCCCGGTGCCGCACCGGCGGTGGGCTCAGCGGGTCGACGGGAACAGCGGCGGGGGAGTGCCGATGGGGATGATCCGCGTGCCGGACCAGGGGCACCGGATGCGGTTGTCGCGCGGATGGTCGACTATTCGTTCCTCGTCGACCGATACCAGGGTCCCCGGGCACCGGCCCGGACAGCCGATGGCCGTGACAGGCCCGACGAGATTCTTGCGGAGGAAGATTCGCAGGTACCGGAGGTTGATCCAGGGTCCGCGCCCGCACCTGCATATCGGTCTGTCGACGACTTCGATTCCTACCCAGGGGCATTCGCCCGGCACGTTGCGCCAATGGTCCGCGACCCGGCCGTGCTCGAGCCGGGTGCCGTGGAGGCAGTACAACTTCTCCGGGCAGTAGTAGAGCCCGGGGGCGGATTTCGGTACGAGCATTCCGGTGTGGATCCAGGGCGCGATGCGGCAGCCGCACACCGGTTCGCCTTGCTGTGGCATATCCGTCTTTCTGCACTGGGTGGTTGTCAGGCGTCGGTGGCATCCGGGGAATGCCGGACCCGGTGCGGCGTAGTCGCGCCGGGATGTAGCTCGCCCGGGAGAGCGTCGGGTGCGTGAGGGTTTCGCGGGCGCTCGTCGGGTAGCTCACGCAGTCCGGCGGCGACCCGTTCCAGGACCGTGAGGTCTGTGCACCGGGTGATCTGCCACAGCCGCAGAGTTGCGGCCATGGCTCGATTGGTGGTCCGGATGGGCAGTGGCGGGCGCTGTTCGGGCATGGTCTGACCTCGCAGGTTCGTTGAATTGAACAGGGACGTCTATCTCGGGCCGGGAGAGCGGAGCATGTTCGGAACGAACGTTTACCCCCCATAAACCAGTATCGCGTGGGGTTCGTTGCGGTTGAGGGGGTATAAACACGACGATACGGCCGCTGCGGGTTTGCCGTCAAGCGCCTCTAAACTCCACGGTGTGGATGGAGCCGGCGAGTTCGACGAGGTCCGTAGCGATCCGGACCCGGTGCGCCGTGGTCAGCGGGCCACCGAACTGATCACGCTCTACCAGCAGCGAGCCACCGAGCTGGCGAGACTTCGCAAGGAGGCGATCGAAGAAGCGCATCGGGCCGGTCTCAGTTTCACCGAGATCGCGGGGCTACTCGGGGTGACGAAAGGCCGGATCAGCCAGATCAGGGCGAGCGCCCCGCCGGCCGAACGCGCGTTTTTCGGTGTCGGCCCGGTAGCGGTCGGGATTCCCCGGCCGGACGAAAACGAGGACGAGCCCGAACGTGTGCGCTTCGATGTGAGTTACCAGGCGACCCAGCAGCGTGTGGAAGTCGACCTGGCCCGCCTGTCGATGGCGTCCACGCGATTCGAGATCGAGTCCGACACCGAGGACATCCCTGCCGGAGACGCCGTGGTGATCTGCGAGCCGGAGGCGGCCCCGGTGGCGCGGCGCCTGCTCGCCGCCGACAAGGCCCTCGGCTTCGAGAACATCGACGGCACCTGGTATCTCGTCGACAGAGCTGCCGGGCGCCGGTACGGTTCTCCGTTCCGTGCCGACAGCACGAACCGGATCGATATCGGCTATCTCGCCCGGCAGGTGGCCGACGGCCGGGTCATCGTTCATATCGCCGGCGTGACGGGCGTCGGATCCCTGGGCATCGCGCATTGGCTGACCGGCCACGTATCCGAGATCTACGAGCGATCGGCCCGGTTCACCAGCGCGGTGATCGAATGCGATTTCGATGCCGACCTGTCGATCACCGGGAGCCGGATCGTCGCGGGGCCGTTCACCTCCCGGGAATGAGCCGACGGAGAGC
This sequence comes from Nocardia sp. NPDC002869, assembly GCF_046764065.1. NCBI lineage: Bacteria > Bacillati > Actinomycetota > Actinomycetes > Mycobacteriales > Nocardiaceae > Nocardia > Nocardia sp. NPDC002869. The sequence continues at coordinate 12,084 of NZ_JBKOOL010000134.1, read as the reverse complement.
CGCGGCCCAGCGGGTTCACGTCGGTATCCGGCCTGCGCTCGGCGGCCGGGACGGTCGCCAGGCGGATCAGGGTCCGGCGGCCGGTGGCGGATCGAGGGTACTCACGCCCGGGCCGCCGCGGCCGGGGCATCGGGCAGGCGGAACACTCGCCGGGCGGTGCCCGCGAGGAAATCGGCACGCAGTTCCTCGTCCCGGCCCAGACCCGTCAGGTCGCGCAGTGCCCGGACCGGATCGATCATCGGCCAGTTCGTGCCGAACATGACGCGGCGGCGGCCCAGTGTCCGGGCGTAGTCGAGAAACGCCGCGGGCAGCCGGTCGAGCGCGTAGGCGGAGGTGTCGACGTAGAAGTTCGGGAATTTGACCGTGAGCGTGACGACTTCGTCCAGCCACGGGAGTCCCACATGACCCGCCGGCCAGTTCGCGGACGGTCCGAGCGGCACGCACGGGATCACGGAGGTCGACTCCGAGCAGGCCGCGGAATCTGGTGGGTGCGTGCTCGACGGCGGCCCGCACCTCGTCGTTGGTGATCAGCGGGCCGCCGGGCCCGTACCAGGCCGACAGCAGTGCGAGATCCACTCCGCCGGCGTCCATCCGCGCGAGCGTCCGGTCGATACCGGGGGCCATATCGTCGGAGTCCTTACCGGTCCAGCGCAGCAGGGTGGCCGGCCAGGGCTCGCGGGCCATTCGCGGGCCCACCTGCTGGGCCCAGACATCGATCGCGCCCATGGCGGGCTCCTTTCGGGACGTGTCCTCAGGCCGGGGCCGGAGCGGGTTCGGTGCGCCGGGAGCGGGCGAACAGGAAGGTGGCGAGGGCCGCGGGGATGTTCATGAGGAAGCCGTACACCGCGCCGGGGACCGCCATGGTCTCGTTGCCCAGTACGGTCACCGCGATGGTGATGGCCAGGGCCGCGTTGTGCACGCCGATCTCCATACCGGCGGCGATCGCGTCCGCCCGCTCCACTCCGAACGCGCGCGGTACCGCGTAGCCGATGAGCAGGCTGCATACGCACAGCAGCAGGGCGATGGCGCCCAGCTGCCCGACATGCTCGGTGAAGGCGTCGAACTCCGAGACCAGGGCCGCGACGACCACCAGTGCCAGCACCACCGCCGCGGCGATCTTGACGGTGGTGTGCATCCGCAGGGCCCAGGCGGCGAAGAGGCGCCGCACCGTCATGCCGAGCACCACCGGGACCAGGACCAGGGCGAAGACCTGGAGGAACTTGCCCGGTTGCAGGCCGATACCCGTGCCGTCGTCCAGGAACACCGAATAGGACAGCCCCACCACGATCGGCAGCGTGAAGACGGCGAGCACCGAGTTCACCGCCGTCAGCGTGATGTTCAAGGCGACGTTGCCGCCGGCGATATGGCTGAACAGATTCGCCGATGTGCCGCCGGGCGAGGCGGCCAGCAGGCATTATGCCCACCGCCAACGCGCCCTCGAGGCCGAACAGCCGCACCAGGCCGAAGCAGAGGGCGGGCAGCACGATCAGCTGACAGGTCAATGCGATCAGCGCCGCCTTGGGGAAGCGTGCCACCCGGGCGAAGTCGTCGACGGTGAGGGTCAGCCCCAGGCCGAACATGACGATTCCCAGTGCCAGCGGCAGGGCGATCGCGAAAAGCATTGACCCCATGTGTCATCCTTCCGACGGCCGAGTGTCGCCCGGCGCCTCGGATCCCGTCAAGCGGGCGGGCGTTACTCGGGCGGGTCCGGGTCGTTCACCGGTGGCCGCCGCGACACCGAGCCGGGCGGCCAGTTGTGAGACGGTCTGCGGGCCGTCGAGCAGAAGCAGCGCCAGCAGCGACAGATGTCGCGGGGCCAGGTCGAACGACTGCAGCTCGGCCGGCGGGCGCATCCGCTTCGCCCGGCCGACCAGACGCGGCATCAGGAGCAGCAGCTGCCAGACGGTGTCGTCCGCGGAGTCGGGTGCTGACACCTGACAACCTCCGATTTACCTTTGTTTGCAGATATTCTTTGTTCTTTGATCCATCCCAGGGGCTCCGATGCCGCATCTGACTGTGCACGTCCTGGAACGCGACCTCGCCGGTCGGGAGGCCGGGCTGATCGACGGGCTGACCGACGCGGTCGTCGAGGTCTACGGCGACTGGGCCCGGGACATCGTGGACATCCGGCTGATCGGTCTACCCGACGGCCGCTGGGCGATCGGCGGTGTGCCCGTGGCGAAGTCGGCGCCGTGCGAGCCGGCTCATGACCGCCGCGCCGCCGTTCTCGGAGGGCGCCGTGCTCATGCCGTGGAAGCCGGGCCCCGGCGCCGACCCTGCCGGGACGGTGTTCGTCAGCGTGACCGATTTCCTGGCGACATCGGAGAAGGATGTCCGGCAGATCTACCAGGAGGGGCTCGAACTGGGCGAGACCTTGCCGGTGCTGCAGGGCGCGGTCGGAGTGTGGCTGTGGGGTCGGCCCGCGCAATTGCGCGGCGGTTCCATCTCCGTATGGAACAGCGAGCGGGATATGCGGCGCTTCGTGCGCTGGCCGGTACATGCTCGGATCATGCGGGCCTGGCGTGACCGGGTCCGGGTGGCCACCGACTCGTGGCAGGCCGACCGGTTCGATATCGAGAGCGTCTGGGTGCGCGCCGCGCGGACCATCGAAGGTCCGCATCGCGGCGGCCGGAGCGGGGACGCGTCCGCGTCACCCGAGGAAGATCGGCGGTGACGGCGGGAATTTCACCGGCAGCGCGGTGAGTGACCGGTGGAAGGGGCCCGGTCGCCAGACGGGTCCCTCGGGGGCGTCCAACTCCAGTTCGGGAAGCGCATCGAGCAGCAGGTCGATGGCGTCCTGGGCGACCAGATAGGCCGGGGTCTGCGCCGGGCAGGTCCGCTGGCCCAGGCCCCAGGAGAGGTGGGAGCGGTTGCCGCGGTGGTCGTCGGCGCGGATGGAGGGGTCGTGGTTGCAGGCGGCGATGCTGATGACGACGGGTTGGTGGGCGGGGAGCCAGACGTCGTCGATGAGGATCGGCTGGCGTGGGTAGGTGATGAGGAAGTTGGCCATGGGCGGGTTGTCGAACAGCGCTTCGTCGAGGGCGTCCCGGGTGGAGAGACTGCCGCCGAGCACATTTCCGCCGAAGCGTTCCTCGGTGAGGATGAGCAGTAGCGCGTTCGCCACGAGATTCTGCTGCAACTCGATCACCGCCCCGTACAGACCCGCCAGCTGATGGACCATTTCGTCCTCGTCCAGTTCGGCGGGGTGCTGTAGTAGGCGCGAGGTGACATCGTCCCCGGGCTCGGCGCGTTTGAGCGCGACCAGTTCGGCCAGTGCGGCATTGATCATCTGGTTACCGGCTCCGGCGTCGATCCCTTCGAACATGGCGGCCATACCGGCCGCGACCTGCTGTCCGATCTCGGGTGGGCAGCCGAGCAGGGTGTTGCAGACCCCGAAGGCCAGCGGGAAGGTGTACTGCATCAGCAGGTCGGCCCGGCCGGTCTCGCAGAACGAGTTGATCAGCGGGGTCGCGATCTGCTCCACCGACGCGCGGAGTCCGTGTAGATCCACCTCGGCGAGCGCGGACAGATTCGCCGACCGGTACCGCTGCTGGTCGATTCCGGTGCTACGGGCCGGGACCGGCCGCCATTCCATGATCGGCAGTACGGGGCAGTCGGCGGGCATGCTCTGCTGCCAGGTGCGCGGGTCGGCGGGGAAGTGTTCGTGGTCGTTGAGGATGTGGACGGCGGTCCGGTGGTCGATGACCAGGGTCGCGGGCACATCGGGTGCGAGATCCACGGGCACCATCGAGCGGTGTTCACGCCGCATCTGCTGGAACGCCCGGTGGGGGTCCTCGGCGAATTCGGGTGCATAGAGGGGGATACGGGGGCCTTCGTCGGCGAAGGGTGAGCCGTGGACGGTACGGGGCGGGGTGTGGGTATCGGGCTGTGAGGTGCTCAAAGTGACTCCGTAGTTTCGCAGTGGTCGACGAGAGGCCCGAGTCGCTCGGTCCCGTCGTGGCGACCCGCTCGGGCACGATACGCGACCGGGTCGCCGGATCTGTTGCGGCATGAATTACCCTGCGGCACATTGTGTTTGGTAAAAGTGGCCGCGGGTGACACGCGCCGGCCGGAGGTATGTGCTCGGTGGCGGCCAGGACGCGCTCCCTGCCTGTCCTGTGGAACTCTACGGTCGTTGTCCGGGGTCTGCCGCGCGAGCTCGCGATCGCCCTACCGACGCAGCCCGTCGAGGACTACGGCCAGGAGTCTGCGCCAGTCACCGGCGGCCGTGCGAATGGTCGCCGACAGGGCGCCCACGATCATGTAGATGTCGGCCACGGTGCAGTCGGCGCGTAGTGTGCCCGCGGCCCGGTCGAGTGCGATGATCTCGCCGAGTACGACCTCGAGACCGGCGCGGGCCGCGCCCCGGGGCTCACTGCCCGCCGAGCGCCGAGTGGATTCGATGGCGGCGGACAGGCCGCGGTCGGCTGCCAAAAGCTCGCCGACGTGATGCAGATAGCGGGCCAGTGCGCTCCCCGGTACCGCGGTGGTCAGGCAGTCACGGGCGAAGCCCTCGATCTCGGCGAACCGTTGTGCGGCAGCCGCTTCGACCAGATCGCCGTGGGTGGGGAAGTGACGGTAGACGGTGCCGATGCCGACGCCGGCCGCGCGCGCGATCTCGGGAAGCTGTACAGCGCCTCCGTGTTCGGCGAACAGGGTGCGGGCATCGAGTTGTTCCGCGCGGGCGGTGAGTTCCACACGTAGCCGCTCGACCGAGCGGGCCGCGGCGGCCGCATCCCGCCGGCCTCGGCGCGTAGCCCGGGGCGGTGCGTTCGGGCTACCCGGTTCCGTGACGGTCACGGTGGCGGTTCGGGAATCCGGGGTTTGCGGCGCGGGCCGCCGGGGCCGACAATAGGACGAGCTCGGCACGCCGTTGAGCTGGCGAAACGACTACAGAGGGCGGCCGCGAAGTTGTCCGGAGGGCGCGACCTGCCGTGAGCGGTTCCAGGTTCCGATCGACTCCGAGGAGCAGACCATGACGCAGTTCGCGCCCGACCTCAAGGACAAGCACAGAGCGATGTGGGCCTCCGGTGACTACCCCCGGGTGGCCGCCGATGTGATTCCCGGACTCGGCCGGAGGCTGGTCGCCGCCTGCGGTATCGGACCCGGGCAGCGGGTCCTGGATATCGCCGCCGGCGCCGGGAACGCGGCGATACCGGCGGCCGAGGCGGGCGCGGAGGTCGTCGCGAGTGACCTCACCCCCGAACTCTTCGAGGCCGGCCGCCGCAATGCCGCCGCCGCGGGTGTCGAGCTCACCTGGGAACAGGCCGACGCCGAAGACCTGCCCTACGACGCCGGTGCCTTCGACGCGGTGCTCTCCTGCGTCGGGGTGATGTTCGCGCCGTCCCATCGGACCGCCGCCGACGAGCTGGTCCGGGTGACCCGGACGCGCGGGAATATCGGCCTGATCAACTGGACGCCGGAAGGGTTCATCGGCCGGATGTTCGCCGTCATGAAGCCGTACGCCCCCGTCCCGCCGCCCGGTGCGCAGCCGCCGCCGCTGTGGGGCGACGAAGCGCATGTCACGGAACTGCTCGGGGACCGGGTGACCGAGCTGGAGCTGCGCCGGGACCACGCGGTGGTCAACTGCTTCGCCGACGGCGCCGCCTTCCGCGACTTCTTCAAGGCCAACTACGGTCCCCTGGTCACCGTGTACAAAACGCTCGCCGACGAGCCGGACCGGGCCGCGCGGCTGGATCGGGAACTGGCCGAGCTCGGCGCCGCGCACGATCTGGGCAACGGCCGGATGGAGTGGGAGTATCTGCTGGTGACCGCGCATCGGGCGTGACCGCCCGCCGGTCGGACAGCGAACGGGACTTTCCTGCCCCGGTCGCGGGTTGTACCCGGGGCAGGAAGGCGGAGGACTGAGGAGGAAGCGTGACCGAAACGCGTAAGGCGATCCTGGCCGGTGGGTGCTTCTGGGGTATGCAGGAGCTGATCCGCAAGCAGCCGGGAGTCGTATCGACGCGCGTCGGCTATACCGGCGGGCGCAACGATCACCCCACATACCGCAACCATCCGGGTCACGCGGAGGCCGTGGAGATCGTCTACGACCCGGCCAAGACCGACTACCGGGCGCTGCTGGAGTTCTTCTTCCAGATCCACGATCCGACCACCAAGGATCGTCAGGGCAACGATATCGGCAGCAGCTATCGCTCGGAGATCTTCTACGTCGACGACGAGCAGAAACGGGAGGCGCTGGCCACCATCGTCGATGTCGAGGATTCGGGTCTGTGGCCGGGCAAGGTCGTCACCGAGGTGACCCCCGCCCCTGAGTTCTGGGAGGCCGAACCCGAACACCAGGACTATCTGCAGCACTTCCCGAACGGCTACACCTGCCACTTCCCGCGGCCCGGCTGGAAGCTGCCGCGGCGGCAGACCACCGCCCAGTAGGCATCGGGTACCGGAGCGGCCGCGGTCGGTCCCCGCGCCGCTTCGGTTCGCGGCCCGGCCGCGGTGATGAGTAGTGTCGGGCGAGTGAGTGGTTGGGCGCGCCGCAGGTTCCGGAGAATAGGACGATTCGATCGCGCGGTGGGCGGTGCGGTGGCGGAACTGCCCGCCTCCCGGCTGGACGCGGGCTTGCTGCGACTGACCGGCAGCGCCGATCACAGTGTTCTGTGGATGGCCTGCGCAGGGTTGCTCGCGGTGCGCCAGGGGGCCACCCGGCGGGCGGCGTTGCGCGGGGTGGTTTCGGTGGCCGGTGCCAGCTTTGTGGCCAATATCGTGCTCAAGCCGGTGTTCGCGCGCCGCCGTCCGGCCGCGGAACTGATGCCGCAGTACCGGCGGCTCTCCCCGGCCCCGTCCTCGTCGTCGTTCCCGTCCGGGCACAGCGCCAGCGCCGCGGCCTTCGCGACGGCGGTCGCGATGGAGAGCCCGCGCACCGCGCTGGCGGTGGCGCCGCTGGCCGCGGCGGTCGCCTACTCCCGGGTTCACACGGGAGTGCACTGGGGTTCGGATGTCCTCGTCGGGGCCGCCGTGGGTTCCGGGATCGCGCTGGCCACCCGGCGCTGGTGGCCGGTGCGCGAATCCGATGAGGCGCGGGCCCGGCTGGTCCGCGAGGCGCCGGTGCTCGCCGAGGGCAAAGGGCTCGTCGTCATGGTGAACCCGGTGTCCGGTGACGCCAACTACGACCCCACCGACGATATCGCCGCGGCCCTGCCCGCCGCGGTCGTGCTGCGCACCCGGCCGAATGTGGACTGCGCCGAACTCCTGGAGCAGGCCATTGCCGAACAGCCGGAGCCGGTCGCGGCCCTCGGGGTGGCCGGTGGTGACGGGACCGTCGCCGCGGTGGCCGCGGTCGCCCTGCGCCGCGGGCTGCCGCTGGTGGTGATCCCGACCGGCACGCTCAATCATTTCGCCCGCGACCTCGGTGTCTACGATTTGGTCGAGGTCGTCGACGCCACCGGTGTGGGGGAGGCCGTCGCGGTCGATATCGCCGGTGTCCAGTACGGTGACGCGACCGAGATGGGGACCCGGCACCTGATCAACACCTTCAGCCTCGGCTCCTACCCGGATCTGGTCCGGTTGCGCGAGAAATGGCAGTCACGGTGGGGTAAGTGGCCCGCGTTCGCGGCGGCGCTCGTGGTCACCCTGCGCCGGGCCGAACCGATCGAGATCTACCTCGACGATCACTGGCAGCGGGTGTGGTTCCTCTTCGTCGGCAACGGGCCCTACCATCCGCACGGCGCCGTCCCGGCGTTCCGGGACCAGCTCGATTCCGGACTGCTCGACGTGCGCTGGTTGCGCGCCGATCTGCGCTGGTCCCGCACCCGCGCGGTGGTGTCGCTGCTGTTGGCCGCCATCGGGCACAGCCGGGTCTACGGGGAACGGCAACTGTCGGAGCTGTTTGTGTACCTGCCCCGGCCCGAATCGCTCGCGGCCGACGGTGAAGTGTTCGGCAGCGCCACCCATCTGCGCTTCTCGGTGGCGGGCCAGCTCACGGTGTACCGGCGTGACGAATCGAATCCGCTGTGGGCCAACCGAAGCCGGCCGCATCACCGCCGGGCTCCGTGGTTGCCCGACGTATTCCGGTTCCGCTGAGCGGTCCGGCTCCGCGAGATCTCGGGTGCCCTTTTCGGGAGTCGCGGTTCGGTATTCGGCGGCCGGCCGAGTCCGCGGCCGACTGCCCGATACGGGGATGCCGGTGACCGATGCACGGCCACGGGATCATCCGGAAGCGGGTGGACCGGCGTCGTCGTCCGCCTGGGCCAGGGGCCGTTCCGGTAGCCGCCGGGTACCGAACAGCGCGATGACGGCCAGCAGTGCCGTGGCCGCGAACGCCGTGTGCAGCGCGTCCAGGCGGGCCGCGGTATTGACCGAGACGACCGAATCGGCGGTGGGTTCGTCCACTCCGGCGGCGGCGAGTGCGTCGCGTAACTGGGTGTCGGACAGGAACGGGACGCCCTCGGCCAGCACGGTGGTGGCCTGCTCCTGGACGGCGGCCGGCACTGCGGGATTGTTCTCGATCCCGTCGGTGACCGACGAGGTCAGGGTGGCGATCAGGATGGAGCCGATCAGCGCGGTGCCCAGCGACGCGCCGAGGTAGGTGGCGGTGTTCTGCAGCCCGCCGACCTCGGCACTGCGCGATTCGGGCACCGCGGAGACGGTCACCGCGCCCAGTTGCGACGCCAGCGCACCCAGACCCGCGCCCATCAGCACCATCGGGATCGCGACGACGCGCGCGTCGGCCCCGGGGTCCATTCCGCCGGCCAGCAGCAGTATCCCGACGCTCATGGAGAGCAGGCCCAGGCGGACCACGCGCCGGGCGCCCACCCGCGGTGCGAATTTCGGAATGCCGACGGCGGTCACGATCAATGCGACCGACAGCGGCAGCAGGCGGGCGCCGGTGCCGAGTGCGCTGAGCTGGAGTACCACCGAGAGGAACAGCGGAACAGTGAAGAACACGCCGGCCTGCACCGCGAACTGGGCGAAGAACATCCCCAGACCGCCGGTGAGTTGCCGGTTGCCCAGTAGTTCCGGGTCGAAGAGCGGTTCGCGCCCGGTGCGTACGCAGGCCGCCAGCCGTTCGCGGAGCAGGTACAGCACGAGCAGTCCACCGAGCAGCAGCCAGATCACCGGGGACAGGCCGAACACGGCCGGGGCGCCGGGCCGTTCCTGGATCCAGCCCCATTCGCTCGAGCGGAGGACGCCGTAGACGATCATGGCCAGGCCGCAGACCGACAGCGCCGAACCGAGATAGTCGAGGTGGGCCTGTTCGGCGGAGGTGTCGTTCATCCTGCGTAACAGCAACAGGATCAGGACGACCACGCCCACTTCGCCGAAGAAGACGAACCGCCAGGAGGCGTAGGTCGTCACCGCGCCACCCAGCAGCGGGCCCACCGCGATCGCCGCGGCGGCCGCGGCCGCGACGAGACCGTAGGCCGCGGTCCGGCGTTCGGCCGGGATATTCGCGGCCACCAGGGCCACGATCGCCGGCATGATCAATGCCGCGCCGATCCCCTCGAGCAGTGACCAGCCCACCAGCAGGACGGCGAGATTCGGCGCGAGACCGGTGACGAACGACCCCAGGCCGTACACGACCAGACCGATTCCGAAGACGCGCCGACGGCCGACGATCGCGCCGATCTTCCCGCCGGTGATCATCAGCGACGCCATCACCAGCGTGTACAGGGTTATGGCGGTCTGGATACCGGTGATGCTCGTCCCGAGGTCCTGCGCCACGGTCGCCATGGATACGTTCATCACCGAACTGTCGAGGGCCATGAGGAACTGGCCCGCGCACAGCACGGCCAGCACCACGCCGGAACCGGATCGTGCCGGCGGGGCCTCGGGTCGCCCGGCGCTCATAGGGATGCCGGCGGCCGCTACTGCGACGAGTTGAAGTCGATCATCCAGGGTATGGAGAACTTGTCGGTGAGCATGCCGAACAGTTCGGTCCACTCCGTCTCGGCGAGATGCATATCCACCGACCCGCCCTCGCTCAGCGCGCCGAACACCCGCTCCGCTTCGTCGCGGTCGCCGACCTCGAGGCATACGGTGAAGTTCGGCCGCTGCGGAACCTCCACGGTCTGCCCCGGCGGGCAGTCCGAGCCCATCAGTAGCTGGCCGGTCCCGGCCAGCGGCAGTGCCGTATGCGCCACCAGGCTCTTCGCCTCGTCCGGCAGGTTCGCGCCCTCGCCCATATCGCCGAACCGGATCAGCTGGAGTTCGCCACCGAACACCGACTGGTAGAAGGTGAACGCCTCCTCGGCGTTGCCGTTGAACATGAGATACGCGTTGACGGATTTCACGGGTCTCCTCCTCTGGTGATGCGGATGTGCGGATGTACGACCAGGGGGAATGCCACGATCCGGCGACGCCGGGCGCGATGGCCGGCGCGCGGACCGATCGGCCGAGCGTAGCCCGCGCCGACCGGCCGCGGGGGAGATCCCGCCCAGATGGGGGGTGGTTCGGCACCGCGCAATCGCCCGGAGTGGCCTACCCGGGCCCCTGCGGGAACAGGGGAGCGGGGCACCCGACCCGCCGGGGCGGCCCGCCGTGCGCCGGAACAGGTGCTCGCCAGGTGATACTCGGGTTGCCCGCCCGCCCGGGCGGTGTCACGTCCGGTCCCGATGCTGGTGGAGGTCTCCATGGCATTGACTCATCCGTCTCGGCCCGGCGGCTCCGGCCGGGACGATATCGCGGTGAATCCGGTGTTCACCCGGGAGCCGGTCGAGGTGCCCCGCAACCGGTTGCCCGCCGGGGAGCTGGACAGCGAGACCGCCTATCAGATCGTGCACGACGAACTGTTGCTCGACGGCAATGCCCGGCTCAACCTCGCCACCTTCGTCACCACCTGGATGGAACCCGCGGCGCAGGTGCTGATGAGCGAATGCTCCGACAAGAACATGATCGACAAGGACGAGTACCCGCGCACCGCCGAACTGGAGCAGCGCTGTGTGCGTATCCTGGCCGGTCTGTGGCACGCCGCCGACCCGGACCATGCCGTCGGGTGTTCGACCACCGGCTCCAGTGAGGCATGCATGCTGGCCGGACTGGCCATGAAGCGCCGGTGGCAGCTGCGGCGCCGGGCCGCCGGACAGTCGACCGAGCGACCGAACCTGGTGATGGGGATCAATGTCCAGGTGTGCTGGGAGAAGTTCGCCGAGTACTGGGATGTCGAACCGCGCGTGGTGCCGATGTCGGGGGAGCGGTTCCATCTCACCGCTGAGGAAGCGGCGGCCCGCTGCGACGAGAACACGATCGGGGTGGTGGCGATCCTGGGGTCCACATTCGACGGCAGCTACGAACCGGTCGCCGAGATCTGCGCGGCGCTGGACCGAGTGCAGGCCGAGCACGGCTGGGATATCCCGGTGCACGTGGACGGGGCGTCGGGCGCCATGATCGCGCCGTTCTGCGATCCGGAACTGGAGTGGGATTTCCGGCAACCCCGGGTCGCCTCGATCAACACCTCGGGCCATAAATACGGGCTGATCTATCCGGGGGTGGGCTGGGTGCTGTGGCGCGACGCCGCCGCCTTACCGGACGCCCTGGTCTTCCGGGTGAACTACCTCGGCGGGGAGATGCCGACCTTCGCGCTGAACTTCTCCCGGCCCGGCGCGCAGGTGGTGGCCCAGTACTACACCTTCCTGCGGCTCGGGCACCGCGGCTACGCGCGGGTGCAGGGCTACTGCCGCGAGGTCGCGTCCGCACTGGCCGACCGCATCGCGCAGCTGGGCGCGTTCCGGTTGATCACCGACGGCCGGCAGTTGCCCGTCTTCGCCTTCACGCTGGCCGAGGGCGAGACCGGGTATTCGGTCTTCGACGTCTCGGCGGCGCTGCGGGAACAGGGTTGGCTGGTGCCCGCCTACACCTTCCCGGCCGATCGGGAGGATTTGGCGGTGCTGCGCGTGGTGGTGCGCAACGGTTTCAGCCACGACCTCGCCGACCTGCTGATCGAGGCGTTGCAGCGCGCGCTGCCGCGGTTGCGTGCCCAGCAGGCGCCGCAGCGCGGCGCCGAGGCCGCGTCGTTCTCCCACGGCGCCGAGATCCGGCCGCGCAGCGCGGGCGTGCGGCCGACGGGTGGGTGAGCGGAACCGGCCGGCACAGTCGCCGTGGCCGGCCGGTTCGCTGTCTCGGGCCGGG